>JAIPFG010000035.1 GCA_021736745.1 Pseudomonadales bacterium | reverse complement strand
GAATGAAAGAATTTACATTCTTAACCGATACGAAATTGAGACAGACAAAACTAACTTTTTAACTATCGAAAGCATCATGCAAGCACTTCGTGATATCCCGCTAAAGGTTAGGTTAGTTTACGCCTTGTTGATTCTGCTAGCTAAATCATCATCAGAGTATGTGATTTATCATGCTGCGTGAGTCCATGAAGTCCATGAAGGAATGCTTCAGATGCAGCTCACCCAATAACCACATAAGATTCCGAACGCTTACAGGGCGGTATGGACATTGGCATGGTAAACCGCTAACAACCGACACCGTCGGGTTACCGGTAACAGATGCCGTTTGCCGATCTTCACCTTGCGCTCGGTCCGTCCTAATGACCGAACACTTTGGCTAAAAATTTATTCCCATGGTCAGCTGACCGATCTTGGCTTGGAGTTCCTTGACATCGGCCTCCGAGGCTTGCTTACCCTCCTCTCCGCCAAAGAAAACGGCCACATTCTCCAGCAACTGCATGCGCCAGGCTTGTATCTGATTAACGTGCACATCAGGCTTAGCACTGAGCTACGCCAATGTTTTATCTTCCTTTAAGGCGTTCAAGGCGATTTTGGTCTTGAACGCCGGGGGGTGGTTACGTCGTTTTTTCGCATTTCCTGTTCCTCTTGTCGAGTAGTAAAATTAACAGAAAATACACTTAACAGCCTGTCCTAATTTTGGGGTCCATTTCTGGAATCTTGATCATACCCCACTTGGATTTCGGGTCGCCCGATCCACTAAGATATCCCGTTCTTGTCGTTACCGGTAATCTCGTAATTGATCTACATCAAATTTCTCATCATTGATGAGCTGCTCTCGATTCTCCCAGACCGATTCCATCTCCAGAAAATTGAAACGCTCACTGAGGTAGTTTGATACTAAAACAAAACGCCACTGTGCTTCCCCGGTCGTGGGGCGAAAAGCGCGGCTGTCATCCCAAATCCGCATCACGTTGTCGCGCTGGTCAGTTGTTATGTGATACTGCATATAATAGTTCTCTTTATCGACCCAGGTAGTCCGCGTCTTGTAGATATATTTACCAGTCTTGTCGATGATTTCAAGTTTCCATACAGGGCGAAGTTCCACTTCGATAGATTTCAGTGCACACCGTTCATCATTCATTTCGTATGCATCATATACGTATCCCACCTCTGGTAACGCAAGTATGAAGCCCTCACCCGTTAGATTGTACTCAAAATTATCCGGGTTCGTTTTATTCCAATATGCTCGCCAGTCGTCCCATATCAGCTCAACCCCAGCGGCAATTGGGTCTTGAGCGTCCGACCCGGTCATAATACGTGTACGCCTTAGACTCGGGATGAAAACACGAAAATCATCAGCTTTGTCGGCGCTGGCATAACGCTGGCGAACGCCCGCGAGACCACGGATATCAAATGGCTCTGTGAAAAAGATCGAACCACCCTCGACAAGTTCATCTTTCCCCGGAACATCACCCATTGGTTCTACCAGTCTACGGCCATGGAATTTCTGCCACCAAAGATGCCCCTCATAGTAACGGTCGAGTTTTGCATTGGCTCCTCCACCACACCCCCCAATGCGTATAGGTTTGAAAAACTCCGATTCGTTACTTATACCATGTGATACGTAGCTCCAATTGAGCTCCATCCCATTTTTGGGGTGTATAAATGGAACCGCCCTGGCGGTGGCATCGTTGAGTAGGAAGAAACTACCATCTGGATTCAGCAGTTCACCTTTTTCGTTAATTGTTGGAACTATATTTTTTTCAAGAAGCTTTTTCGTGGAATCAAGCGCCGCCTGAGTCATATAGTATGTGTTTGTTGGTACTATCGTAATTTTTCCAATAGTCCCCCAATCATTACTCGTGAGTGACGCATAGGTTGTTTTGGGCAGGTAATCCTTAAGCCAAGGAAAGTCACCTGCATTGTCCTTGGTAATAACAAGGCCTGGTTTGAGTTCCGCTGGCAATTTCTCCGCCTGCACGAGGTCTTGCGCATCGTATCCGCGCAACTCTTTCCAAGCCTTTGCCAAGGCAATAGCCTCAGGTTTTGAGATTTCATCTACCCATTTAGCATGGTCAGGATTTCCTGTCTTAGCGGCATAGGATTTCCATGCATCAAGCGCATCGTTTGTTTCTGCGCTCACTACGGTACTGAATGCAATACAGAGTATTGCAATAATCATGTTTATTCGTTTCATAGCATTAGCCTCATGTTTGCTTGTGTGCTGCACGTCAGAATTGATAGGTAAGCGAGAATTCGATTAAATCGGAGTGATCAAGAATGCCAATCGGGGCATTCTGGCCTTCGCCTGAGAAAGTCATCCATTCTAGACGCGGTCGAAAATTATTCCCAAAAAATTGGAAATCGATCCGCTGTCGATAGAATGTTCCGCTATTATCAAAGTCACGAATAAAAAGTCCTTCAAAAATAAGCCGCTCATTAATGACAGGCATATTCCACAAGAATGTGGCATATTGCTGGTTCTTTGCTACAGTTTCAAAGCCGTACGGTGCTTGTTGCAACAAACCCTCGTCAGCATCAAATGTATGGATATTGAAAAACTGGAAGCTGGTAAATATGGATTTTTTTTGCAAATCCCAGCCGGGAACCCATAACGCATAATCAAACCCAATCATAGTCGACAATACATCACTATCGGTATAAGCCGCAGAAGGACCAATCACTAACGAGTTGGATCCCGAAACAGTAGCTCCAGGCACGAATGGATCGGCCGCTACTGAGCGATTAAAGGGTTTATCAAGTTCGTATGCAACCTCCAGACGCAATGTCGGCGTGACCAACTTTCGTCCGATTTCTAACTCAACCATGTCACGCGCGAAGCTGAAACCTATAACTTTTTGACGGTGATCGTAATCCAGATTGAAATTGGCATTTACCGAACACGGAAGATCCGCTGGTGTGCTTGCTCCAAAAACTGGATCGATACAATTCGGCAATTCACCTCCGCTTAATGCTGCCAGCGGCGCAATCCCTCCATCGGACAATGGAAATGGTATCGGGTTTCCTGAAGCAACACTGCGCAACCATCCTAGATATCCACCTGGTGCGTGAATGGCTCCAATCGCATTTGCTAAGTCGAGCGGTACGACGGCTGCAGCCAGTGATTCATTGTTAAGTGCGCTACCTGCCACTACATTGGCTCCGGTGAACTCTACGAGCGGAAGATCCTGCATGCCATAGAAACCGTTAAGCGTAAACTCACCACCGAGTGCGTCGAATCTAAGCCGCATTGAGAACTCAGCATCGCGGAAACCAAAGTCATCTGGTGTTTTTTCTTGAAGATTTGCACCAATACCGACTAAACCGTAGCCAGATACCGGATCTTTTAGCGCTGGAAAAGGAAGACCAAACGCACCACCAGCTGTAAGGCTACTTGGCGTCGGATTATTTATGATAAACTGAGAATGATGAACCTCTGGTACAAAATTGAATTCTAGGGTCGGCCGCCTCATACCCAGCGCCTTGAATGGCGCAGCAATCCCCATCCTTTCAAAGTTCAGGTCCGCCGACACCATCCAAGCTGGAATTCGAAGTTCGTCGGAATCTCTAAATGCAAATCTTTCACGAAGGTCCTGAGCATGCAAAATATCAAGTAAGCGCAACCCATCGGACTGTCCCCAACCGCGCTGGAATTTACCTGCTTTTATTGTATACCGACTTTTCGGGTCCCTGTATTTGATCGAAAGTTCCCGTAAAACTTCGTCTAGATCGTCGAAGCGCCTAATCTGGTCCAAGTCGGCACAAAACGGATCCCCAATCGTTCCGAGACATGAGTGCTCATTAAGACGATACGGTAAGCGGCCATTAAAACCAGCAGAGGTAGGATCCTGAAGACCCTGACCGGTATCAAAGTCATCGCCAAGTGACGGTGATAAATCGGCCCGATACCAAGCGTTGGTAATAAAAGTCCAACTATTATTCGGTCTATAAGAAAATTTTAGTTCGGCTGTAGTGTTACTAGGGCCTAGAACATTATCATTGTCAGGCAAGTCGTAAAGCACACTTACTCCTTGCTTGAGACGGCCGTGTAGAGACCAGTTTTCCCCTTTCCAGCCAGAAAAAGTGTTGATATCAGAAGCTGCACTGACATCATACGTCATAACAATGATAACCAATCCGAGTAGAATCCGGCGATTTTTCATCAACATTACTCCTTTGTCTATTTTATTGTGTTTATATTTGTTGTTTAACCCAGCGCGAAAACTGACATATATATTTGCCACTACTGATTTAAGCCCCTAGGTGTTGGATCATCGCCCAGGAATACTCGCGTTAATGCTGATTCCTGGTTTCGGTGATGTTTCCCACCCTCGATCTCTGATGTTGACGTATCACACGCCCTAGGTCGAAAGATAGCGCGTGGCCGTACGATAGCTAAAGCCGCAGGCACGAACAAAAGTGAACCCAACATGTTCATTAATAAAACTAGCCCAAGGAGCATTCCCATCTCAGACTGGAATCGCAGAGGTGAAACGAATACCCATGGCAATAAAGGAGCGGTCATCGTCACCGCCGTAACAAAAATGGCATTCCCTGCAGAGCGCATTGCGTTATGGATCGACTCTACGACTTCGCCGCACTTGCTGTACTCCTCTTTGATGCGGTCCACCATGTAGATACCGTAGTCAACACCTAAGCCAACACCCAGAGCCGCCAAGGGTAAGGTACTCACATTCAAACCAACACCCTTCCAGGTCATAAATGCATATGTAACAAAGTTGGCGGTCGCGAGACTGAACAGCAGAATGAGACTTGTGAAAAACGATCTGTAATATAATAGTATGCATAGAGAGATCACGATGACGATTGCCATCATGGCCTTCATATTACTCTGGCGGATCTCGTCATTCAGCGCCTGTACAATTCCTATCTGTCCACCGCTGTATAGAAATGCAGCTTCAGACTGATTTTCGCCCTGTTCCTCGAAGAATTCATCAAGAGCACTTGTAAGCGCACCGATCGTCTGTGAGCTGTGGTCTTCAACATATATGGAAACGTTTCCGATTTCCCAGGTGTTATTTGTGTATGCGGCGAAATCACCTGGTTCTCCGCGTGAACGGAACAAGTAAATGTTGAATCCAATCGCTTCGGTGGTATCTGGGATCATCTCATAAGATGGATCTCCCTCATAAAGCACAGAATTGATTAGTTTTATAACGGACACGAGGCTCTGTGCTTGTCGTGCTTCGCTTACGTGCTCATAAATGTATCTGTCGAGCGCCTCAATGGTGTGATAGACGCTTGGGTCGAGCATGGTGTTTTCATCACCTTCTATGTAGACTTGCAGAACATCTGTACCGAGCCGTGAAAATCGAGTATTGATAGACTCCACATCGTAGTTATAACGAGAATCCGGCCACAGAATTGCACTTCCTTTGGTGTCTCCAATCTCCAGATTAGTCGAGTAAAGTGCACCCCATATCAACGCGACTGTCGTAATACCAACTACAAGATACTTGTGATCATCTAGCTCAATCACCCCCCCCCAAATTTTTTCGACAAGCGGCGATCCTCTGCTGTGCGAACTAGGTTTTGGTAACAAACATAATAAGGAAGTGGAAAAGAGAAGCGCCGGTGCGATCGAAAGAAGCCAAATACTACAGATGACCGCCAACGATTGGATACTTGGGATTTTAGCAAGGCCTAGCACACCGAAGCCTGCGGCATCGGTGATGATAGCTGCACTACTTGGAATGAGGATTACGCCGAAAGTGACGACGGCACAATTACGCAAACCACCCTCATTTCGCTCAAGATTCTCAAGCAACCGCGAGGTAAACTGGACTCCGTGTGAGAGCACAATCGCAAAAATGAAGGCTGGTAGAAGGATGAGCAGTGGGTCTAGATTATAACCAGTGAAGGCCATCGCACCAAGACCCCATACCGTTGCCACACTTGCAGTGAAGATGGGCACGAACACCCCAAACCAGGTCTTGAAATACGCGTACAGCACAACAGCCACGATCAAAATGGATACAAGCAGTATTAGGTACATTTTTTGCAGAGATTTATAGATATAGCCCAGCAGAATAGGACGTCCGACGACATTGATTGATGTGGTAGCGTTCTCCTCAGCCCCACGAAGTGTGTCGAAGAATTGCAGCAGTTCTTCGAAATCGGCTGTGTCATTGAAATCAGCGATAATCATAGCCGAGCGTTCGTCATCGGAAACGAGGAAACCACGGTACTGGTTGTTCACCTCGCGGCGAAACGCAGCCAATTCTTCTGCCGTTTCCGGTAAATCTGGCCACATGATGGCATTGATCTCCACACGCCCACCACCTCCAGAGACCGCTTTTGTTTTACGTAGTGCGAGGCTTTGATTGAGATGACGGATGCTATCTGGGTGGTAGTAGACCTCGTCAGCAATCCGTTTGTATTTTTCGAGGAAAGGCTGAGAGTAAATCGAATCTTCCGTTGTCTTAATTTCTATCAGAGTGGTATTTGCACCACCGAACTGCGCTACGAATCTCTGCACGAGTTCAATGTTTTTCGCATCAGCCGGCATCATCTCCTCTAGAACGACGTTGAAGGACAACTTGGTAACGGCTTGATAGGCCAATATAGCAGTCAAACCTAACATGGCGATGAATACGATAAGTGGTCGACGCGTTATAAATGCTGCGATCGTATGATTCATTGGAGCACCTCCTTCGGAGCAATAATCACGTTGTCCGAAACTCCCAGACCACCCGCTCTAGAAAAACCACCCTCACTCAGCGATCCCGAAGCTATCGCCCCTCTAACACCGACTAGCCAAAAACGATCTTCCCCATCCACGTCCACACCGCCATACCACGCAAAAGGAAGCTGAATGCTAGAGTCGGGAGCAAGATGGGTTACTTCTCCATTATCGATCAACGCAACGACTGACCGACCCGCTACCAGGGTGCGCCCCTTTCCCCATCTCGTTATTGCGAAGAAAGGTTCAACTGTATGTGATTCGATGATTGCAGTTATAACTACGGGATTGTCACTGTTCGATTTTTCGACCTCCGGCTTGATATCGATAGAGAGCAGAACTCCATCCACGCCTGCAGCGACGAAGGCATCGTCATCACTATCCGACACATCAAGCAGCGTCTTATTGGTCCCTGTCTTTTGCACGAACCATGTCGCACCGCCGTTATTTGTTATCGCAACCACGCCAAACTCGCCCACCAAAACGGCACGCTGTGCGTTTATAGCGGTTACTCCATGCAAGCGTGGTAGGTCGCGACCCTTATAGCCGATCAAGGATTGGGGGTGCCAAGTCATACCACCGTCATCGGTGTGGAGAATTGTCGCTTCATGCCCTACTGCCCAACCGTGCTTACTGTCGGCGAATGCTATGTCACGAAGATAAATACCTGGAACCCGATGTTGGACGTGCCACGAATTGCCGCCGTTATCAGTATGTAAAATTGTTCCACGATGCCCAACCACCCAGCCTTGCGTCTCATTGACGAAAACGACACGGCGAAGCAGTTCGTCCACCCCAACCTGCGACCACTCCCAAGTCTGGCCTCCATCGCGTGTACGGAGCAGGCTACCAGCATATCCGGACACGTAGCCAACAGAAGGAGAAACGAAATCTACACCGAAGAGGTTGTCAGGCCATAGGCGCTCCTTACTCGCACGGGAAGCTGCTTGACCGAAAGATGCAGCTAAAATTATCACACACAGCAGCACAACCCTTTCTTTTTTCACACCAAATCTCTCCACAAAAATGATATCTTGAGTTTCTACACATGAAAAACCCAACCAACTGGAGGAATGCAGACTTATTATTTGGATCCGCGTTAATTTTATGTATTGATAACGATAATTTAGTTTTCCAAGCTACAACATTTATTTAGATAAACTGAGCAGCAGTATATAACGATTTCATATTCGTATAATGAATTAATTTTGAATATTACTAATGCAAATTTGCATTAGTAATATCTGCAAATAATCTGCCTTTACATAGTGATAGGATGGGCCCTCTTTAGTGATGTATCCTTTGAATGCGTATCCATTTTACACAGCTCACTGATTTCTCTCGCAGACAGGATCGATGTCCTTATAAGAGATGGTAGAGCAATAAAAAAAGGTGGATTAGACGTAGAGAATGACCTAATCCACCTTAAGGAGGGAACTTATAGGGGCTTACTCGATGAGTTAACAAAACTCCTTGCCACATGTTATATCCATAAAATGCGCCATTATCATTGCTAGGCACACGACGTGGATCAAGTGCTCTACCTCGCCATACTTTCTACCTTATTGATTTTGGGTAAAAGGATGAACAACCTTAACGCTGGGTACAGAAAAATCACTACTATGCGGGAGATAACTACTTCAATTGTAATAATTGATGAAGCCATCAAATAATGCGTCTTGATGGCACAGATAAAATAGTAATTACACCAGCCCAACTTATTTTTTTTCTGCTCATAACCACTCGTTGCTCTATGCGTAATAATCGACTTTGTAATGAAGTAATTCCGCAAAATAACACCGGATAAGGTAGATAGAAGAACACCCAATAAAAAAATCTGTGCCTCGACTAATTCCAAAATATGGCCGCAAAGTGTCAATAATCCAACCAAATTAGCCATTATCATTACCACAAACAACCTCAATTGCCAGTCAAAGAGCGTATCGAATAAGTTTGTTCGTGATAAGGAACTAAAGCAACTTAGTACTTGCGCCTTTGCCTCCTGACCCACAAACATCAACACAATACCTATTCCCTCCCGAAGACCATAAATTCGGAGGCAATACTATCTTCTCCGCCTCTTGAATTCGATAAACTAGCAGCTCTGCATGAAATCACACATCTTCTATTCCATATCACTGACCAATACGGGAATAACCGCGCTGAAGTTTCACACCAGCCAACCCGGCACAGGAGCGACAACGCAAATTCCCAGATCAAGCTCAGCGCTTTCTCTCATTTCATAACTTTGTAAACAACTTGTTCCGCCAACAAAAATATCTACTTCCTGCTAAAAATTATCGCGTATTGACAGGGTGCCCTAATCATTATGATTAAAATCCAGTTACAAAGTTAAATGGATACCCATCTCCGACCCCTTTAGAGTAGTCGCTTCGTCACTCGCTAAAAATAGCCAAGTGTCCAATACCGAATCCGGATTCAGCGACACGCTATCAATCCCTTCATCCATTAACCATCTAGCCAGATCAGGGTGGTCAGACGGTCCTTGCCCGCAAATACCGATATATTTATTGGCTTTTTTACAGGCTTGGATCGCCATACTCAAGAGTATTTTCACCGCGGGATTACGTTCATCGAACAATTTCGCTACGATGCCGGAGTCACGATCCAACCCTAACGTCAACTGTGTAAGGTCGTTTGAACCGATTGAAAATCCATCAAAATATTCGAGAAACTGGTCCGCTAATAACGCATTCACGGGTAACTCACACATCATTATGACGCGTAATCCCTTTTCGCCTCGTTTAAGCCCGTTCGCAGCCAACAAGTCCACCACACCTTTGGCTTCTGCCAACGTTCGTACGAAGGGTACCATCACTTCCACGTTGGTAAGTCCCATTTCATTGCGAACAATTTTTATTGCTCGCGTTTCTAGTTCGAAGCAGTCGGCAAAATCTGCAGAAAGATAGCGTGAAGCGCCGCGAAAACCCAGCATGGGGTTTTCCTCTTCCGGCTCGTACAGTTCGCCGCCGATCAAATTTGCGTACTCGTTGGATTTAAAGTCCGATAAGCGCACAATAACTGGGGCTGGTGCAAAGGCTGCACCCAGAGTCGCTATGCCTTCCACCAGTTTTTGTATGTAATAATCCACCGGATCTTTATATCCGGTAATGCGCTGTTCCACCAAAGATTTGACATCTACGGGAAGATTATCGTAATTCAACGATGCTTTGGGGTGCACGCCAATCATACGATTGATAATAAATTCCAGACGAGCTAAACCGATGCCAGCATTGGGAATCGAGCTAAAGTCAAACGCACAATCCGGATTCCCTACATTCATCATGATCTTAAAAGGCAATTCCGGCATGATGTCAATACTGGAACACTTGATTTCAAATGGCAAAAGGCCTTCATAGATAAAGCCAGTATCCCCTTGCGCACAGGAAACGGTCACTTCTTGCCCCAGCACCAGCCTGGTGGTCGCATCACCACAACCCACGATGGCAGGAATTCCCAGCTCACGCGCGATGATGGCGGCATGGCAGGTGCGACCGCCACGGTCAGTAATGATGGCCGCAGCCCGCTTCATAATAGGCTCCCAATCGGGATCGGTCATTTCGGTAACCAGCACATCACCAGGCTGTATCAAATCCATTTGGCTGATGTCATTGATTATTTTGGCTGATCCACTGCCGATACGGTGTCCGATACTACGACCTTCAACCAACACTTTGCCCTTTCCATTGAGAACATAACGCTCAAGCTGATTGACCGATGCACGGCTTTTAACGGTTTCGGGGCGAGCTTGCACAATAAAAAGTTTACCAGTATCGCCATCTTTGGCCCACTCGATATCCATTGGGCGCTGATAATGGTGCTCAATCAGCAATGCCTGTGTTGCCAATTCCAGAATGTCCTCGTCACTGATGGAAAAGCGATTACGATCAGATTCATCGACATTCACTGTGTTCACGGATTTCCCCGTTGCGCCGGCGGCATCGTAGATCATTTTTATCGCCTTACCGCCCAGGTTACGACGCAATATCGCAGGACGACCCGCCTTCAGGGCGGGCTTGTAAACATAAAACTCATCCGGGTTAACCGAACCCTGCACCACCGTTTCACCCAAACCGTAGGAGGAAGTGATAAATACCACGTCCGGGAATCCCGATTCGGTATCCAGTGTGAACATCACGCCACTGGCGGCGGTTTCACTGCGCACCATCTGTTGGATTCCGACCGATAAAGCGACAAGGCTGTGTTCAAACCCCTGATGCACCCGGTAAGCAATGGCGCGGTCATTAAACAAGGACGCGAAAACTTCCTTAATCGCAAGGAACACATTGTCTATGCCATGAATATTAAGAAAGGTTTCCTGCTGGCCGGCGAAGGAGGCGTCCGGCAAGTCTTCCGCCGTTGCCGAGGAGCGCACGGCAACCGCCAACTGGTCGTTACCGGCTTGCAATTTAGCAAAATATTTGCAAATGGCCTGCTCGAATTCCGGCTTGAAAGGCGCCTCGATAATCCAGCGGCGAATTTCCGCACCTGTTTTCGCCAGCGCACTCACATCGTCCACATCCAACCCGGATAGTGCCTCATGGATACGCGTAGTGAGGTTATTTTCGGCCAGAAATTCCCGATAGGCCTCTGCCGTAGTGGCAAAACCGCCCGGCACGGAAACACCAACCGACGCCAGGTTACTGATCATCTCGCCCAGGGACGCGTTTTTCCCACCTACACTTTCAACATCATTCATGCCGACATGATCGAGCGGAACCACCAAATGCTTCAACATCAATTATCTCCTCCTAGAAATAATCACATTTAAAATGAGACCTTCGCATAACTACTGCGCTTATCAATACGGCGTTCTAGGCCCCTTTGGGGTAAATATAGTTTTCCTTCACACACTTTCTTAAGAATGATTGCTCAACAAGTATCATCATTCGCTATGGACTCTGCTCAGTTCACTTATTCTTATGAAGCGGGTTGGCGACAGTTTGTAGAATCATCTCGGGTGGACATAGTAAAGTGCTCACGGTGCACGACAAATCCGTATAGCCTCAGGCATTAACAACAAACGACTGAAGCAGTATCCGCCTCGCGTACCGCGCGCACAAACGCACGAACACGTTCACGCACTTTACGGTGCCGCTTGTCCTCCAATGAACTGATGACATCAACAGCAAAGGGGCGAACTTTGGCGATCGCGCTACCGACGTTTTCGGGTGTAAGACCACCAGCAAGGATTAACGGACTTACCGCTGCTGAGACGCGCTGAGCAATCTGCCAGTCGAATGGTTTTCCCGTTCCGGCAGGCAAGTCGTTTGTCATAGAATCGAGAAGAATGGCGTCGGCCCCGGCGTCAAGAAAGCCCTTTGCAATGCCTTCCCAGGGTTGTAAAGGAACACCATTACTCTCTACGGTAACACCAGTAGCACCAGCGGCATTAATATGTATTCTTATCCCCTTTATTATAGTTATGCCCATATCCGTCAGACTTGCTTTTAGCTCCGCTATGACCTCTTCGGACTCTTCACCATGTACCTGCACAGCATGAGGACGAAGGTCCTCACATATCTTTATAATTGTGTTAGCATCACCACCGACTACAGCGACTCGACTCACAAACGGCGGGACACTGCGCATAAGTTTGGCAGCGCGCTCACGCGTGAGTCCCCACGGAGTCGGCATCGGATGTTCGATTACGAAACCAAGGACATTGACGCCTTCCTCAACGCAAAGTGCGATGTCTTCTTCATGACACATACCGCAAACTTTTATCCTTGTCATAATTTCCACCCCACGCCGACCAGATCATTGATTGCTTTTTCTGTGTCGGCGGCGCGCAGGATCGAAGTACCGACGAGCACGACATCTGCGCCAGCATCCCGCGCTCTAAGGGCATCACCCGGACCTTCAATCGCACTCGCGCTGAGCACTATCGTACCCGCTGGGGCCTTTGCAGCCAGACGCTCCGTGTTCGACACATCACCGTTATCAGTCTCGCCCACCATAATATTGCGGTTGTTGATACCTAGGATGTCGGGGCGAATACCAAGGTCCGCAATACGTTGAAGACCATCCTCATCATGGATCTCGATAAGCGTCTCAACCCCAAAACGATGGGCAGCCGAGTTGCACTCTAGGAGTTGTTCATCGCTGAGCATGCAAATCGAAAGGAGCACCGCGCTAGCCCCAGCTGAGGCTGATACCTCGACATCGTTGGATGTAGTGTGGAAACCCTTAGCCAAGACAGGGACGCTGACACATTGACATATTTGTTCCATGAGCTCAACGCTACCTCCCCATACACCATCGATGAAAATGACTGACAGCCCGGCAATGGGGCAGGAATTCATGGTCTTACCAACGACTATCGGATCGCGCCCAAGCATAAGATCACCCTCTTTTGGCGAGCTTACCTTGACCTCAGAAATAACCGGAAGCAATCCCTCTTGTTGACGACGTCGAATTGAGGCTACGAGACTGAGTGGTTTTTTTAACATTATTAAGATACCTTTGACATGCTTAACCTTTGTGAAGCTGCTATGAATTCCGCCAACTTATGAGACGCTGCCCCCGAGTCAATGGTCTTCTCGGCTATCTCCATACCCTCCTGCGGACTCGCAGCAACGCCAGCAACGTACAACGCAAAGCCATTATTGATGACCAGAAAGTCCCGACGCGGCCCCCTGTCGCGGCCTTCGAAGATGTTTTGAATTATATCGGCGTTAAATTGCGGATCGCCTCCTTTAACTTCCTCGAGCGTGGCTCGCTTAAAGCCGAAGTCTTCAGGCGTTACCTCATGTTTCGTGATCCTGCCATCTTTGACCTCGGCATATATGGTCGGGCCAAGGATAGAGATTTCGTCGAGACCATCGATACCGTGGGCAATAATACAGTGCTCTATGGGCATTTGTACTACCACGTCCGCCATCAAGTCGACGAGATGCGGCTGATAGACGCCCAAAAGCTGGCGCGTCGCGGAAGCCGGATTGAGTAATGGACCCATGATCGTGAAAAAGATAGTCTTGATACCGAGCGCCTGTTCCGGGCCAAAAAGCTTGAGGAAGATTGGGTTGAAACTTGGCCCATAGAGAAAGCTGATCCCGATCTCTTCGATGAGCTGTTGTGCCTGTGCAGGCGGGAGCTCAACGGTAATGCCAAGGAACTCCAAGACATCGGCACTGCCCGACTTTCCAGAGATGGAGCGGCTACCGTGTTTGGCCACTGGGACGCCAGCGGAAGCCGTCAAAATTGCGTTCGTGGTGCTGACGTTAAACGTATTGAGACCACCGCCAGTACCGCATGTGTCGAGTAAATTCCCTTTCACGTTCGGATTGATCTTTACACTGTATTTGCGCATTGAGAGTGCAATAGCGAGCACCTCTTTAGCTGTCGGCCCCTTCATTAGTAAACCGACGAGAAAGCCGGCAATCTGTATATCGGTGATCACGTTGTCGTGCACGTTCTCAACGAACTCTGTGATATCAGCCGTACTGAGTTCTTCAGCGCGCGTCAGCCGACCAAGTGTTTCTTTAAACATTATTCACTCCTCATTCCGGCACGAAATATAATTGAATTTAGCGTCTGCTCAGATTTATTTGGATTCAACCCAAATGTAACCCGGCCATCAATATACAATAAATACATTATTGAATGACCAACATATATTGTATAACTTTAATGCACATATGAATCACCAATGGATGATCTGCTTTGCCTTTTCCTATTCGCCAAGGCAGTTGATTCCGGGAGATCTACGGTAGCGTGCAGGGTGTTATCCATGTAGCAGATCCCCTACACTAACTCTAGCATGAGCGCCGTCATCGGGGGCAGGTCAAGATAATACTGAGAATCAACCAATATGCCAGCCCACTAGCACCAGGTTAATTGTTGAGTAAATTTAATTGCTTATCGACCACGCCTTCATCCTTTGAATGTTTCATATCGAGAAAGTCTTTATTTAAGGGGATTTTCTCAAATAGAGTGACCGAAAAAAATCTGTAGCAATGTTTAAATAAATAGATTCTCCGAAATCGCTCCAGTGTAGGCCATTTTTTTAATATTAAAATTTGAAGAAAGACGACCGGTCAAACTAACAAAACTTAACGACTACCACTACAGAGCGGCCCTTTATGTACGGGCTGGGGCGCAATCCTCCAGCTACCAAATGACTATTCTTAGCAACCTTAATCAACATCTTTTATTGACAGCCAACAATGACAGTTAAAAACCTGACCTGCTACAATCATCCGCATTAAATATACATGCCTTGATAGGCAGACTTAAAAAGATGAATCACGGTGTTGGCGCCGATTGAAAACCAGATAAACGCATTCGTACCAATTTAATTTTGACCAGGTAATTTAAGTATCCTGCTTAATTTTTAAGCAGGAGCAAACATGAGTGATTACTGTGATCATGTATAACCGCTGATGCACCACTTCGTATGAATACCAAATTATCAACAAAGGTATTTAGCAAGCTGTATTGTGATGGACTAAAAGAAATCATAAAGAAAGTTGGGTATGGCTACGATATTGATATAGCCAAGTTGGAGATGCCGGAGGATCACCTTCCTATGGCGATCCGAGGAGAGTCGACGATGGTCTCAATGGATATGATGCCGGTCGTAAAGAATTTTTCGACGTAAGAATTTTTTTGACATTATACAGAGATAAAGTAGCAGTATTTATAGGGGAGACAAGCTATGTACCCAAAGTTATTTTTTCGAAACGATAGGGGATTTAAACGAGGAAGAGATTAAGGCTTATGTTCAAGATCAGCTTACGGAACACGACAGGTTGGAAGCCGAGCTGTTTATCTACCACTAAAAGATAGGTAAAAAAATAATGGCTAAAAATTTTATTGAGCGACACAATCTTTG
>JAIPFG010000034.1 GCA_021736745.1 Pseudomonadales bacterium | reverse complement strand
AGCCGGCACGGGTGGTTGAATGATAGCGCCCATTTCCGCCAATTGAGTCATTGTCCTCAAGTGCCCCAGATGCAGCGGCGTCTCGCGTACCATTAAGACGAGTCGTCGATGCTCCTTTAGCACCACATCCGCCGCTCGCGTTAACAGATTAGTGGTCGTTCCAGCGGCTATTTCGGACATGGTTTTAACCGAACAGGGGGCGACGATCATGCCAAGAGTACGATAAGAGCCACTGGAAATAGCCGCACCGATATCATTGGTGGCATAACTAACGTCGGCCAAGCCCTTAAGGTCGTTGAGGCTCATGTCGCTCTCGTAACCCAGAGTAATCCCAACGGCTCGAGACACCACCAAATGGCTTTCGATAGCGGTATCCTTGAGCGCCTGCAATAGACGAATACCATAAATGACGCCGGAAGCGCCGCTGACTCCTACAATTAATCGCTGTTTCTTTTTGCTGACCATGATGAAGTTAACCCTGTTTTGATAGCTGAATTTATTGTTATTACTGTGTTAATGAGTCTATCACTGTCGCCACAATTCCTTAATGGGAAAATCCCGGCGCTGAATCACCGACCGCATGATTACAAAACTGTGGTATTTGATTATCTTCAGATCCGAATTCAACATATCCTGAATCACTCGCTGGTATTCCTGAATACTGCGACAAACAAACTTCAACCAATAATCAAAGCCGCCTCCGCTCACTAAATGGCATTCCATAATCTGCGGTATTTTAGTGACTTCTTTCTCAAAATGCTGGTGATCGACCAGCCGATGCTCGGAAAGCGTCATTTGCGTAAAAATATGGATAGTTTCTGCTATCAAATTAATATCAACCTCAGCCGCATAGCATTTAATGAAGCCTAGCTTTTCTAGCCGCTTGACCCGCTGCAGACAGGGACTCGGCGATAACGCTACCGCCTCGGCTAATTTCACGTTACTCATGCGGCCATCTGTTTGCAGATGGGCAAGAATCTTAATATCGATACGATCTAATTTATTTCCGGTATGCATGAGTCGATAATCACCTTTTACGCCCAACTTTCGATAATCTTTACCAAAACCCAGTTTAACGACAAAATTATATGTTGCGCTGAATAATAACGACAATATAAGGTTAAACAATAGGTTATTTAAAACAAAATCGAAATAATATTCTTTAATATAAAAACAAACAGCATAATATGCCGGCTAATTACCTACAATTAATGCTTAATGCTTGGCTAAATCTGACATGATAGATAGCCTTCTTAGGGAAGATGATTCGATGTAAAACTTGCGCAGGAAATGAACATGCCTATTCTACTGAAAACCCCCTCTCTATTACGCCAGCAAGCCTATATTGATGGTATCTGGACCGATAGCCATAATGGTGAAACTTTTAATGTGGCTAACCCTGCCACCGGCGAAGTGCTGGGGGCAGTGGCACGTTGCGGCGCGACAGAAACCCAAGAAGCAATCGCAGCTGCAGAAAAGGCAATGCCACAATGGAGAAATAAAACCGCAAAAGAGCGCGCAACGTTATTGCGTAACTGGTTTAACTTGGTCATGGCAAATCAAGAGGATTTAGCACAAATCCTGACCGCTGAACAGGGCAAGCCCTTGCCCGAAGCTCGGGGTGAAATTGCTTACGGCGCCAGTTACATTGAGTGGTTTGCCGAAGAAGGTAAGCGGATTTATGGTGATACTATCCCGCATCCGGCCAAGGATAAACGGTTAATTTGCATCAAACAACCGGTAGGTGTTGTTGCCTGTATTACTCCCTGGAACTTCCCCAATGCCATGCTCACTCGCAAGATTGCACCAGCATTAGCGGCAGGATGCACCGTGGTATGCAAACCGGCTAATGAAACACCTTTGTCCGCATTGGCGTTGGTGGAACTGGCGGAACAAGCTGGCATTCCAGCTGGCGTCATCAACATTGTGGCAGGCGACACCCAAGCCATTGGACATGAATTGACTCAAAGCCCGACCGTTCGCAAACTGACTTTTACCGGATCAACTGAAGTGGGTAAGTTACTGATTCAACAATGCGCTGGAACGGTTAAAAAAACCTCTATGGAATTGGGCGGCAATGCACCCTTTATCGTGTTTGATGATGCTGATCTTGATGCGGCGGTACAAGGGGCGATGGTCAGTAAATATCGTAATGCCGGGCAAACCTGTGTCTGCGCCAACCGTATTCTGGTACAGGAGTCTGTCTACGATGCATTCGCCGCCAAATTTAGTGAAGCGGTTGCCCAACTCATCGTGGGCGAAGGCCACCAGGATGGCGTTACCATCGGACCGTTAGTGAATGAGCGTGCTGCCCAAGGTGTCGATGATCTTGTCCAGGATGCACTTCAAAAAGGCGCAACAGCCGTAACCGGTGGCAAGCGTAGCGTCATGGGTTCCTGTTTTTATGAACCAACCATTTTGGCGAATGCCTCACCGGACATGCGCCTATTTCGCGAAGAAATTTTCGGCCCCGTTGCGCCGCTCTTTAAATTCAGAACGGAAGAGGAGGCTATTCGTATAGCCAACGATACAGAGTTTGGGCTGGCCTGCTATTTTTATTCCCGCGACATAGGCCGTATCTGGCGTGTTGGCGAAGCACTGGAATATGGCATCGTCGGTATTAATGAAGGCATTATTTCCAATGAAATGGCGCCCTTTGGAGGCATCAAGGAATCCGGCAATGGACGCGAAGGCTCCAAGTATGGCATGGATGATTATCTGGAAATAAAGTACCTGTGCCTGGGTGGCATCGATCAATAAAGCACCCTTAATTTAACAGCTTACCGCATTAGGATTAAACAGATGAGCACCAATTCAGAATGGCAAAAACGTAAAGAACTGGCCATAGCCCGCGGTCAGGGTAATGCTTCTCCGATCTATGTTAAGCGCGCCGAAAACGCCGAAATCTGGGATGTTGAAGGCAAGCGATATATTGATTTTGGCGCCGGTATCGCTGTGGTGAACACCGGCCATTCACACCCAAAAATCAAAGCGGCCGTGCAGGCGCAGCTGGATAATTTCAGCCATACCTGCGTCATGGTCACACCTTATGATTCAGCCGTTGTGCTTGCCGAAAAATTAAATGCACTGGCACCAGGCAATAGCCCAAAGAAATCCATTTTTGTGACAACAGGTGCTGAGGCAGTGGAAAACTGTATCAAGATTGCACGCGCTCATACCGGTCGTCGTGGCGTAATCGCCTTTAACGGTGGCTTTCACGGGCGTACCAATATGACCATGGGGCTGACTGGTAAGGTGACACCTTATAAGAATCTGTTTGGACCATTCCCCGGAGAAATCTTTCACGCGCCTTTTCCAATCGACTACCACGGGGTAAGCATTGCCGACTCGTTAAAAGCCCTGAACAATCTGTTCAACGTCGACATAGCGCCACGCGATGTCGCAGCTATTATCATTGAGCCGGTACAAGGGGAAGGTGGTTTTTATATCGCACCGACAGAATTTATGCAGGCTTTACGCAAGCTCTGCGATGAGCATGGCATCGTTCTCATTTGCGATGAAATTCAAACCGGATTTGGCCGTACCGGCAAATTTTTCTGTTCCGAGTATTCCGGCATTGAGCCGGATTTAATGACTTCTGCAAAAGGGATTGCCGGTGGATTTCCCCTAGCGGCTGTCGTGGGTAAAGCTGAGATAATGGATGCCCCCTTACCCGGCGGGCTAGGCGGCACCTATGGCGGCTCACCGATAGGATGCGCCGCAGCGCTGGCCGTGCTCGAAGTGATAGAAGAAGAAGGATTAGTGCAACGCGCCAATAGGGTTGGTGAACTCTTTAGCGCGCGCCTAAACCAACTGAAACAACAATTCCCCCAACAGATTGGAGAAATTCGCCATCGCGGTGCAATGATAGCAATGGAACTGGTACTGAATGGCGATCCGGAACAGCCCAATCCTGATCTGACCAAAGCCCTGGTAAGCACAGCGGCGAAGAAGGGATTAATTCTGTTGTCCTGTGGAGTTCGTAGTAATGTGATCCGTTTTCTCCCGGCACTGACGATACCGGAGCAAATAATTTCCGAAGGGATGGATATCGTAGCCGACTGCTTGGTCGAACTAGCCATACCTGCTTAATCTCAGTCATACGCTCATCCTGCAACGATGAGCGTTATCTATTTTCTGTACAGACATTTTGCTTGAATACTCGATAACGGCATAATGGAGGTCTATTCCTAAGGATAAGACCCATGACAGACACCCTTAAACCACTATCCGGTATTCGCGTCATTGAATTGGGCCAGCTTTTAGCGGGCCCCTTCACAGGCTGCATGCTCGGCTATTTTGGTGCCGAGGTCATTAAAATAGAGCCGCCAAAAGGTGGCGACCCCATTCGAGGCTGGCGAGTATTGCGGGATAATACCTCGCTTTGGTGGCGCAGCCTGGCTCGCAATAAAAAATGCATCACCCTGGATCTGAATGCGGAGCGTGGCAGCGCATTGGCAAAACAACTGATCAATACCGCAGATGTGGTCATTGAAAATTTTCGTCCCGGCGTGATGGAAAAATGGGGCTTAGGCCCTAAAGCATTTGAGCAATCCAATCCTGGTTTGATCTACACTCGCATTTCAGGTTACGGCCAAACTGGGCCTTATGCCAAAAAAGCCGGTTTTGCCTCAGTTTGCGAAGGCATTAGCGGCTTCCGTTATGTCAATGGCTTTCCAGATGAACCCCCAGTGCGTCCGAACCTCAGTATTGGCGACACTATCGCCGGAATCCATGCCGCCCTGGGAGTTTGCCTGGCCATTATCGCCCGTCATAAAAATGGAGACGGTCAAGGACAAGTGGTGGACGTAGCACTGTATGAATCCATGTTTAATCTGATGGAAGCGGTCATTCCCGAATACGATGGCGCTGGCGTCATTCGTCAGCCTTCCGGCACCACCGTCACCGGCATTGTGCCGACCAATACCTACCGCTGTCGGGATGGTAAGTATGTGGTGGTCGGCGGGAATGGTGATTCCATTTTTCAACGTTTAATGGTTGCCGCAGGCTTTCCTGAGCTGGCAGCGGATGAGCGATTCGCCACCAACGCAGACCGTGTCGTGAATGAAGCGGAGATAGATGAGCTTCTCGCGGCTTGGTGCGCCCAGCATCAGGCCCAGGAAATTCTCGATTTACTGGAGCAAAATCGGGTGCCAGGTGGACCGATTTACTCCGTAGAAGACATGTTCAAAGATCCCCACTTCATTGAGCGTGGGCTATTCGAGCAGGTGAGTATTAACGGCGAACCTCTAACAATTCCGGCAATTATGCCTAAACTGACGACAACGCCGGGTGGAACTGAATGGCCAGGGCCGGAACTAGGCAGCCACAATAGCGCCGTATTAGGCGACATTCTGGGCTTATCGGAAATGGAAATTGCCGAGATGAAAGAACAGGGTGTTATTTAGCGCGATAGCCATTGATAAGTGGAGCTAACCCATGCCGGAAATAACAAGAGCCGATGTTGAAACACTTGATCAACAGGATCCTTTAGCACGGCTGCGAACTGCGTTTGAGCTCCCCGCCAATCAACTCTATTTTAACGGCAACTCACTGGGGGCAATGCCTCGCGCTATAAGTCAGCGCTTACGGGATTTCGCTGAAAAAGAATGGGGGCAACAAATCGTACGCGGCTGGGTCACTCAGGGCTGGTATGAAATGCCGCAACGCGTCGGCGGCAAAATTGCAAGATTAATCGGTGCGGCTGAGGACGAAGTCATTGTCACTGATACCACATCGATTAATATTTTTAAACTTGCAGTGGCCGCTCTTGGCTTTAAATCCGGGCGCACTAAAATTGTTACCACACGGGATATTTTCCCTACCGATATCTATATCCTTGAAGGCGTGGTTAATATCCTTGCGGGCCGCGCCGAGCTATGTGTGGTGGAGTCCGAAAAGCTCTGCTCGACCATTGATCAACAAACCGCTTTAGTGGTTCTCTCCCCGGTCAACTACAAAAGCGGCGCACTCTTTGACATGGCTAAAATGACCGCACAGATTCAAACCCAAGGCGCCATGGTGCTCTGGGATTTATCCCACTCCTGCGGCGCCCATGAGGTAGATTTACACCGGATCGATGCCGACTTCGCTGTTGGTTGTGGCTACAAGTTCTTAAATGGCGGCCCGGGAGCACCGGCATATCTCTATGTTGCTCACCGCTGGCAGCAGAACCTACAGCAACCTTTAACCGGCTGGAAAGGACATGCAGCCCCTTTTGCCATGTCACCCGAATACCGTCCGGCAGAGGGCGTTACACGGCTATTGTGCGGGACTCACCCCGTCATTGCGATGACCTGTTTGGAGCAAGCCGTCGATTTGTTTGGTACTGTCGAGATGTCACAGGTTCAACAAAAATCCCGTCGAATGGGTGACCTTTTTATTACCCTCGCGGAACAACGTTGCGCTGACTACGGATTGACACTTCTTTCACCCAAGGATAGTACCTGTCGCGGCAGCCAAGTATCCTTCCAACACCCGGGCGGTTACGCCATTGTGCAGTCTTTGATCGAAAAGAACGTTATCTGTGACTTTCGCGCACCCGATGTCGTACGGTTTGGGATAACCCCTCTCTATCAAAAATACACGGATGTCTGGGATGCCGTTGAATGTCTTGTTGACCTTCTGAAATCAGGTGCTTGGCAAGAAAGGGACCAGAAGCCAAGCGCAACAGTCACTTGAACCGGAAGGAGGCTTTGCTAAAGGTTTTATCATTCACTCAGTCACCCTGATACAAAGCAAAGGAAATGAGTGCTGGCGACAGTATAAAAGTGATCAACGTCGAGATAACGATCAAGCTGGCCACTTCACTTGGACTCCGCTGGTAGCGCAACGCCAGCAGATAATTGAAAATAGCAGCGGGCATCGCCGCTTGTATGAGCGTGACACCACGCAGTGTGCCGGATAAATGGAATACAGAGATAGCGGCCAAACCAATCGCAAAGCCACCTAGTACGCGCAAAAGACTGTACCAAAAATTCCTTTGCCAAGTGCCGGTTTGTAAGCTGGCGAGCGACACGCCAAGCGTCACCAACATTAGGGGCACACTCATTGCCCCCAATAATTCCGTTGAATTTGCCAGCCATGCCGGCAATGACCAGTCATAGATCACCATAGGCAGGGCCAGTATCCCGGACCAAACGACAGGTTGCAGCGCTAGGTCTTTCAAGCGAACCAACAACCCCTCGCTGGTTTGGCTCACCAACATGATGCCAAAACTAAAATTGACAATTAGCGTCACCAAATAAAATCCAATAGCTAAGGCTAAGCCCTCATCGCCAAAGGCAAAGAAGCATAAAGGAAATCCCATAAACGCATTATTAGGGAACAGTAATGGTGGTAAGTAAACCGCCACCTGGTGACGGCAAAGCTTCACCACGGGGTAGCTGATGATCAGCATAGCGACGAGAATAAACAAAGATATCCAGAGTATCTGTGACAGCGTGCTGAAATCCGGATCGGCTTTATTCATGCTGGATATCACCAGACAAGGCATCCCAATATTCATAACCATGCGTGTGACAAATTCAGCATCATAATGCAAACGGGAACGTGCCCACGCATAGCCAATGGTTGCACAGAAGATAATAGGCGCAATGATGGCGAAGATATCGGCAATCATAAAGTATATAGGGCTCTATCCATTCATGTCATCGCGCACAATGGGCACGCTTTAATTAAGACACGCAAAAGAATAATGGAGGATAACGGCTGAATTTTCGGGAATGCCCCACTCTTGCAGCTTAATCCAACCGTCGGGACAGGCTTTTGTCATTTTTCCCTGTAGCTGGGCTATGGCCTGATGTAAACCAGATTCAGTTCCCTGAGCACCAGGCTGATAGGAAGCTGAAACAATCTTTTGTTCCACCGTTCCTGATGAGGAGCCAGAATTCGGCCGTAAGAACACCTTCTTTTCACCGCTATCTGGATCAACCTCAATCAGTGGGATGCCTACATCCCTGGCATCACTCTGAGGCTGTGCCGGGGTTGTATGATAGTGATACGTTTGAGCCACAGAATTTCGGATACCGATAAGGCTGATAAAAAGCAGTAAGTAGGCAGTAACGCGCATAAACTTTATATACCTGAAAGATTGCCACTACTTTAAAGCCCTGCCCCTGACGAGTCAAACCTCTTGGAGACACCCTAAAAGGAATAAAAAAAGCCCCGTACAGGACGGGGCTTAAGGCTTTTCTTCGCAAAGGAAGAAAGGGGGAGGAAAATAGATTAAAAGGCAATCTGCAAACGTGCGGTTAACGCATCACCATCATCTTCGCCACTTTTCTCAACATCGGTTTCCGCATGTACGTAGTTAACCGCGATCTTTACCGCAGAGTTCATGTACCAATTAACGCCCAGAGTAATGGTATCCGCCTCTTCTCCTGTTAAGTCAATCAATGGACTCGAATCACTACCGGTGACATCTAAAGAGTCATAGCGGGCAAAAACTTCCCAAGCGCCGTTCGCCCCCTTAGGCTTAACTGAATCGAACGCGGCAATACCGTTTTTATACTTTCGGCTTTCACCGGTCACAATCCACCCGGCCTGAAAGTAATAACCGTCTGCAGCCAGATCTGGAAGATTTGATGCCCCCGTGACCTCGCCGTCAAAGTATTCCGCCATCAGGTGCACTGAACCCAGGTTCGCGGCTGCTTCAAGGTTCCAAAATTTCATTTCGTCGCCCATTAACCCGGAATTGTATTCGGCTTTGACCTTATTGGCAGTTTTATCTTCGCCTCCTCGTACCCCTAGGCGTGCACCAATTTCATCAAACTCACCATCGCGCATACTGTAACCGACGCCCAAATGCACCAAGGTATCACCTGTGTTGACCGGACGAATAACGAACCTTCCCGTTACCGCAGTATCAAGTGAGTTATCATCGGCATCGATCGCAGATTTGAAGACACCCAGGTTGTAGGTGATCAAATCGGTTGCGCCATGGAATTTAATCCCGACCGTATTGCCCGTATCAAAAGCACTGGCCGGCAAAGAGCGCTCGATGGCTGTTGTCCATTTTGAGCTGCCGGTATCTTCCAGGCCAAAATTTTCCTTCTGTTGCCCGAACGTTAATAACGCTGTTTTACCCCAGCCTAAATAGGTGGTATTTAACTGATCGATTGAACCACTATCTGTCAGGTTATAGGACGCTTCATAACCCCAATCCTTGATTTTACCTTTCATCTCAATACGGCCACGACGAAAAAACAGATCACTCCCGGTTTCGCCTTCTTCCTTATTAATAACGCCATCATAACTGTTGTAATCCAGCTGAATGCGACCACCAATTTTGAATTCATAGTCGCCATCCGCCGTTTTCGCCTCAAACCCGCCCTTGGTTTTAATGATGATATCCGCTCCATCACTGGTAACGGTTCCGGCCTGCACCTGAGCTGCGAAGGCGGTGGCAATCGCCAATGGAATTAGTTTAACTTTCATAAGTTTCCCTCAATTGTGAGTTTTACAGTAGATAAATTGAAAACGCGCCTATT
The DNA here is from genome assembly GCA_021736745.1 of Pseudomonadales bacterium. Classification (GTDB taxonomy): domain Bacteria; phylum Pseudomonadota; class Gammaproteobacteria; order Pseudomonadales; family IMCC2047; genus JAJFKB01. Next base: position 6,139 of record JAIPFG010000034.1, on the reverse strand, counting down.
CTGCGGCTGAAATATTGCAGTTATATGACAGATGGGATCAAAATCTCATGAATGATCCGACCTACAAAAATTCTACGTTTATCAAGCGCTCATAGTATATGCCTGTTGAGAACCATCCACACGCACCCTCAGGCCGGGTTCTCGACTGAAGAAGCCCGGCCTCTGAGGCGAGTAGGATTGCGACCAGAGCCTTGACACCAATTGCGATGAATTGGCCAGGTCACCCTTGATGATCCAGTCAACCATGGCTTTAGCCACATTGGGGTAATGGACTTGTATCCCTTGCCGTGAACTCAACCATTGTTCAAGTGTACTGCGCGTCAGATCGGGACAGACCTGCGCCAATCCGAGCTGAGTTAAGGCAACCGCATTACTGAGTTGCTCCAGCTGTCTCTGTATCGGAGTGACCAATAGGCTTTTACCTAAGGCCAGCGACTCGCTGATTAACTCAAAACCGGCGTTGCAAATAACACCTGAACAAGCCGCCAGACTGCGGAGGAATCCGTTCCGACTAGGTGGATAGATATCCACATTTTGATAGCAGCCAGCGGGATAACCATTGCTATAGATCGAAAACCGATAATCTGGAAACTGTTGCAACAAGGCAATAAGGCGTGGCTGATCCGCAAAGGGCAAATAGATCAGAATTGACTGCGGATTAACGCTAACGCACGGCAAATTGTCCAGGCTAACAATCATTGGTGGCAAAATGGGCGAGTTAAAGTGGTGCCAATGCAAACCTAAGCGATAGTTAGCTGGGGCGAAGTGTTCAACAATCTTTGCCATGATAAAGTTGTCGCCCGTTGTGGGAATATCTTCCTGCAGTGCATATTGATGCCCTATCCCGAGGCAAAGGGCCTCGGCTTGCTTCGCTGCCCAGGCGGTTAGCGGTTCAAAATCTGTGATGACCAGATCATAGCGGCTCGCCTTAAGTACTCTCTTATCCTTAAAGAATTGTAATGGCCGCGCTTGCTTCAGTGTCTCCAGATAATTAACTGAGCCGTTTTTCACCGCAAAGCTAAGACCAGGATACGCTTGGTAATCACCAAATATTTCCATGTCATAGTATTGTTCCTTCGGCCGACCGGAAAAAACGAACTGCACCTCTATCTGATATTCATACAAATACTGAGCAATTAAACGTGCGCGCGAAATATGTCCGTTACCGGTACCCTGTACACCATAAAGAATTTTCATAGAATCACCTTGAAGAGCATTACATTTCCCACCAGAAACCCGATAACAGCCCCCATCAAAATATCCGACGCAAAATGCACACCCAATAGAAATCGCGAAAGACCCACCGTTGTGGCCCAAAGGTAAATTAAGCTGGCGTTACCAGGAAACAGTACCGCCATGCTGGTGGCAAAGAGAAATGCAGCGGAAGTGTGACCGGAGGGAAAACTAAATTGATCAGCGGGCTTGATCAAACTTTGATAACCCACTATGGACTGAGCCGGTCGCTGGCGTTTAAAACTGAGCTTGAGCGAGTAATAAAGCAAGCGTTCAATGACATAGGCCACTAAAATGCCGGGGATAATATCAATCGCTTGATGAATTTGCTGAAGATATAACCATAGCAATACCAGCGCGTAATAATAACCATCGCCTGTATGGGAAATAATCCGGCTTAGCTTCGCTATCGACTTGGCTGAACGAAGACCTCCACAGGAACAGAAAAGATAGATATCATATTCCTTTGCCGATTTAAGCAATCTGTTTGCTTCCATGTACTGAAATATAGCCTCGGCACATGTCAGCTTTATGATACTTTTGTGAAACTTTTGTCATCATATCTCTCCTTCCTTTAACTTCTAAGTGAGTATTATCCGGTGTCATATAACTGTCATATTGATCGCCTATAGTGCGCGGGTCTGCCATTGTCCTTAATGGCGTTATTATTGTTTAGGAGAAGAGTAAATGAATACTGCACTGACTCGTATTACTACTGCCGTTGTGCTGTGTATCAGCATGGCGATGCTTTCTACAGTGACTCTAGCTGAATCCAAGATCGATGCTGACCTCCCGGATTATCAAAAAGCCAGCGGCGTTTCCGGTAACCTGTCTTCAGTAGGATCGGATACATTGGCTAACCTGATGACCCTCTGGACCGAAGAGTTCAAACGCCTATATCCAAACGTCAATATCCAAGTACAGGCGGCAGGGTCATCCACTGCCCCACCTGCGTTGACCGAAAGTACTTCGAACCTCGGCCCGATGAGTCGCAAAATGAAAGACAAGGAACTCGAATCCTTTGAAAAGAAATTCGGTTATCCGCCAACAGCTATTCCAGTAGCCATTGACGCTCTCGCGGTTTATGTCCACAAAGATAACCCTGTTAAAGGCATGAGCATCGAAGAAGTGGACGCCGTATTTTCATCCAATCGCATCTGCGGTAACAGCAACGACATTAGCCGCTGGGGTGAACTGGGCCTGACCGGCGTATGGAAAAACCGGGATATTCAGATCTATGGTCGTAATTCTGTTTCGGGCACTTATGGCTACTTTAAAGAAAAAGCGCTCTGTAAAGGGGATTACAAAAGCAATGTGAATGAACAGCCGGGTTCCGCCTCTGTGGTTCAATCAGTGAGTGCCTCTATTAATGGCATCGGTTATTCCGGTATTGGCTACAAAACCTCCAGCGTTCGCGCTGTCCCTTTGGCAAAAAAATCAGGCGCAGCCTATGTTGAGGCAACCCCAGACAACGCGGTGTCAGGTGCCTACCCCCTGTCCCGTTTTCTCTATGTTTATGTCAATAAAGCGCCTAATCAAGAACTCTCGCCACTGGTGCGCGAATTCATTAAACTGATGCTGGCTAAACAAGGGCAAGAAGTGGTCGTGAAAGATGGCTATATTCCATTGCCCGCAAAAGTAGTCGAAAAAACATTGGCAAAATTAGATTTATAGCGAAATACGTTAGTGCCACTTCTGGGGCGGAGGTATCGATACCTCCGCCTTATGTAAAAAGAGGCCAGAAACGGCACTAACCCTGGCACAACAAGTTTTAAATAAACAGGCGCCTTTCCCAAGACGCCTGTTATTTTGTTTTAAGGAATAGCATGGGTGAAGTAACCACAGAGCCGGAAGTCGCATCACAGCGTATCGATTTTAGTGAGGCAAAATATGTGAGGCGAAGGCGTTTCCGGGCGCTGAACGACCGGATAGCGAGCATCGGTATCGGTTTCGGCGGTATTAGCGTGATTATTGCCATTTTGTTGATTTTTGTTTATCTGCTGTCCGAAGTACTACCTATGTTTCAGGGTGCCTCCATCCAGCAACGGGCGACATATGCAACACCTGTAGCGGCAGCAGGTAATACTTTGGCGCTGATGATAGAAGAACAGAATGAAATAGCGCTACGCTTAACCGACACGGGACAGGCAATCTTTTTTAATACCGAAAACGGTACTCTGATCAAACAACTCACCATCGCGGTACCTGCTGGCGCCACTATCCGCAGTATTGCCGAGGACGCCACTGAAACCGGCCTGATTGCTTACGGTTTAAGTGATGGTCGCGTCTTGCTATTTCGCCATAAATACAATATCAGCTACCCTAATGATCAGCGCGTCATCTCACCCACAATTGAATACCCGTTGGGGGAGCAGCCACTCAACTTGGAGGCAAATGGCAAGGCCTTAACTCAATTAGCCATTCGTGACGAAGAAAGTCGGCTATTGATCACGGCCGTAGACCAGGAGGGTCAGCTACTCGTCAAGCGCTTCAATAAGGAAGTGGATTTTCTAAGCGAAGAACTCAGCCTTGAGGAGGAAAATATTACTGTTCCTCAGGTTGGCGGCGAGGTCAAAGCCTTAGCGATTGATGTCTCCCAAACTTGGCTCTATGCGCTGACGGATATCAACGCGCTGACGATTTACCGTCTATCAGGTAACAAAGCAATTCTACATAGCCAGGTCAACCTTACTGAAGGTCAGGAAGTGACCAATATCGAATTTTTACTTGGTGGGAACTCACTGCTAATCGCCGATACCGGTGGTCACATCGTCCAGTGGTTTCTGGTGCGAAACCCTCAAAATAGTGAAAAAACCGGTTGGACACTACAAAAAATTCGTCAATTCGATACAGCGGGGCAACCGATTCTACAGGTAGTGAGCGAGCAGCGACGCAAAGGTTTTCTGGCCGTCGATGCGCAAGGCTATGTGAGTATTTTTAATTCCACCGCCCATCGACAACTCTTAACCCAATCTGTGGCAGACGGCCCACTCCTCAATATTGCGCTTTCTCCACGCGCCAATGCGATAGTCTTTGAAACCTATAACGGACAAATCGGCCTGTGGGACATAGAGAACCAACACCCGGAAGTTTCCTGGTCAGCACTCTGGCAAAAAGTTTGGTATGAAAGTTATGAAGAGCCGGACTATGTCTGGCAATCCTCCGCAGCTAACAATGATTTTGAGCCAAAACTCAGTATTACACCCTTAGCTTTCGGCACTATTAAGGCGGCCTTTTATGCCATGCTGTTGGCGGCACCCCTCGCCATCTGTGGCGCGATATTCACTGCCCACTTTATGGCTCCCGCAATGCGCCGTAAGGTAAAACCCTTGATCGAACTCATGGAAGCCCTGCCCACCGTTATACTTGGCTTTCTGGCGGGACTCTGGTTAGCCCCCTTTGTTGAAACACATTTACCCGGGGTATTCAGCTTACTTCTGATGATGCCTTTGGCGATTTTGTTGATGTCTTTTGTTTGGTATCAATTGCCTAAATCGATACGCAATAAGGTGCCGGAAGGTTGGCACGCTGCTTTGCTTGTCCCTTTAATCTTACTGGTTTCCTGGCTATGTATCAGTGCCAGCGAACCTATGGAGAGTGCCTTTTTTGGTGGCGACATGCGCAACTGGTTAAGTCAGGTTGCTGGTGTTAGTTTTGACCAACGCAACGCTTTAGTCGTGGGATTGGCCATGGGCTTTGCCATTATTCCAACTATTTTTTCCATTACCGAAGACGCCATCTTCAGCGTACCCAAACATTTAACAAACGGTTCATTGGCGCTGGGCGCTACGCCCTGGCAAACCCTCATGCGAGTCGTGTTATTAACCGCCAGCCCTGGTATTTTTTCCGCTTTGATGATTGGTTTCGGGCGCGCCGTCGGAGAAACCATGATCGTTTTAATGGCCACGGGCAATACGCCAATCATGGACTGGAATATTTTTGAAGGTATGCGTACTTTGGCCGCCAATATTGCAGTGGAGATGCCCGAGTCCGAAGTAGGCAGCACCCATTATCGCGTATTGTTTTTGGCGGCATTTGTCCTGTTTATTTTTACCTTTATGTTTAACACCATAGCGGAAATTGTGCGTCAACGTTTAAGAAGACGGTATGGATCCCTTTAATCCCTTTATCACAGGGTCGCCTTATATCTATCGGGTATTTGAATGAAATTAAAATATAAAGCTTGGGTTAAAAGCGGTTCACCTTGGGTTTGGCTCAATGCGGGTGCCGTTGCTATCTGTGTGATTATGGTACTGGGTTTGCTTGGATTAATTGCGGTACGAGGCCTTAGTCATTTCTGGCCGGGTGAAATCTTACAAGCCGAAATGATGGGCCAGGATGGCGCTCTCTATCCTATCGCCGGCGAAGTCGTGGAGCGGGAATTGGTTTCCGCCAAACAGATTCGATCATCCGGTATTCCCGTTGCTGAAAATATTGAATTTCTGGAGCGTTATCTATTAAAAGTGGGAAATCGCGATGTCAGTGGTTCAGACTTTAGCTGGGCCCTGCGCAACCGCCTTAGCAACGAGCGATACCCAAACGACATTATGGCGATTGAGCGACGAGAATGGGGTAATTTTTACGGTTATCTGGTCAGTGTCAAGGAAGCAGGCAAGGTAGTCTCCTCTGGAAAGGATGCATGGCAATCTATGCAGCATCGAATTGAACGCGCGTTATTAATCCACAAGGATATTATTCGTATCGAAAAAACCGATATCGGCAGCGTCAATTATCAACTTGAACGCCTCAGGCTCAAACAACGCAAATTAGAACTGAAAGGTCAGCTTAGCCCACTAGCGTTGGCGGATATCGATGCAGCAAAAGCCGAACTCGATATCATTTATCAGCAACAGCAAGAGCAACTTGTCAGACTGTATGGTGAATTTACCCGGGATAGCATTGTCGC
>JAIPFG010000033.1 GCA_021736745.1 Pseudomonadales bacterium | reverse complement strand
CGGCAACACCTTGAACTGTACCGAACAACTCTTTTAGTACACCCAAACGTTCAGTTAATTGTTGCTTCTTGTTTTCCAGCTTGATTTCATTTGCTGAATATTCCGCTTCCAATCTGGCGCTTCGTGCTTCTTCTTCAGCACGAGTTTTTTTGGCTTTCGCTAACAGGTTCGCTTGCTCTTGCTTTTCTCGAGCAAAAGTCGCTTCCCGTGTTTTTTGTTCTTTATTATCTTGAGCCGTTCCTTGTTTGACTCTGCTTAAGAGTTCATCCAAGGTAACAGCATCAGCTGCATAGCTGCTGGAAGATAATGTCAGCCCAAGAATCAACCCACATACCAGGCTAGACAGGGCACCGTTTCGCATAATCTTAATCATTGGGCATTCTCCGGAGCGGCAATTGGTAACATCAGAATATCGATAGTGGCCTGCTTATTAGCAATCCGAATACCTTCACGAACCGGATTTCGATAAGAGGCATCTAATTCAACCCATTTGCGTTCATTATTATCCCAAGCCAGCGATGTCTTACCGTCTTTTGACTGAGCAACTAATGCAATACGTCCTACACGCAGTACATTTACAATGACGTCATTACCATCGATGTTGACGGTATCTGAATAGGAATCGATTTTGCGTCCATATTCATTTTCTATTTGATACCCTTCCAAGACCTGCCGGAATTTTTCGGAGTCTGGTATATCAGGATTATCTAGCGCATCCTTAATAAACTGTATACGTTCATCGCGTTCACTTTTGTGGAAAGGAACATCCAGACTAACAAACTGTTCCAGTCCATCCACCATCCGATGCATCAATGGTGTAATTTGACGCTTAATGACTGTCGCCTGCTGAATAGAGTCTTCTAACTCTTGCAATCTATTTTGCTGTGCCGCAATTTGTTTTTCCAATTGGCTGTTATAAACACGCAAGCCATCAATAATCTTATTAACCGCTTTGTATTCGTCTAACAAAGCCAAGCGTTGATCATTGAGTTTATCAACCCTTGCCTGCGACTGTTGCGCTTTTGTTGTTCTGTCTTTATTAATTTTGTGGATTTCGTCAAGCTGATCAGCGTAACTGCTGCTAATACCGCCCAGCGAAATAACAACGGCGGTAAGCACCGATGCCAATACGGTTTTCAAAGGATGACTATTCATACACCTTTCCTATTTGCGTTCACTTAAGCTTATATAAATTGAAGATAAAACAATGAGTCATTGCATCCAGCGATTTATTGTATAGATAACAACTGAACATAATGAAAAGAGCTGTCTATTCAGACTCCTCATTCCACTTTGTTTCTTTTTATAATATATTTTTTATTTAAACAGCCAATGATATTAACACTAACCACTAGCAGAGGCAGGCTATATTCATTTAGTTGTATTATCGGAGGCTAAATCCATGCCCCGCTATGCGACGTAATTAAACACTATCGCTTACCTGCTTTGCAACAAATAATTCATCAAACCTTCACCGATTAGTGGCCTTGAGTGATTTAAATCACCCTATTTAGAGGCTGTAAATAGGGTAAAATACAAATCTCATTGACTCGATGAATATTCGATATTCACCTTAACCATGAGATTCATATTTAATCACCTATGTCCTGTTGGTATCATTCGAACGCCTATCGCGCTACTCCTTAGTGCAACAGAAGATTGAGGAACCTTAAAGATGAACACACCCAAAGAAACAGATGCCTTGGCGGTGCTTGGTGCAACTCCGCCGACATATGCGGAAATACTCTCTCCTGAAGCTTTATCCTTCCTATCAGACCTGGTAGAGAAATTTGGGGCGCGACGTAATGAGCTACTTGAAACGCGCAGTGTGAAACAAGCTGACTATGATGCCGGTGCACAGCCTGACTTTCTCCCGCAAACCAAAGACATTCGCGAAGGTGAGTGGAAAATTAAAGGAATTCCAGCCGATCTACAGGATCGTCGCGTTGAGATCACAGGCCCAACTGACCGAAAAATGATCATTAACGCCTTGAACGCTAATGTTAAAGTCTACATGTCTGATTTCGAGGATTCACTCTCCCCCACCTGGGAAAACGTTGTTGAAGGCCAAATTAACTTACGTGACGCCAACTTGGGCACTATCGAATATACTAACCCTGATAATGGCAAACAATACTCTTTGCAAAAACACGATGTTGTCCTAATCGCCAGAACCCGTGGACTGCATTTGCCGGAAAAACACATTACTTACCAGGACCAACCAATTCCTGGTTGTTTAATGGATTTTGCCCTCTATTTTTTCCACAACTATCAAACTCGCATCGAAAAAGGCACCGGTATTTATTACTACATTCCAAAACTACAAAGCCACCTGGAGGCGCGTTGGTGGAATGATGTGTTCGAATACACCGAAAATCGATTTGGCTTGGAAATTGGCGCTATCAAAGCCACCTTTTTAATCGAGACCATCCCTGCCGTCTTTGAAATGGATGAAATTCTCTATGAACTTCGTGATCATGTAGTGGCTTTAAACTGTGGCCGTTGGGATTATATTTTTTCTTACATCAAAACATTACGAAAACACCGCGACCGTGTATTACCTGACCGCCAGGTTGTCACCATGGACAAACCCTTCCTTAGCGCTTATTCACGCCTGTTAATTAAAACCTGTCATAAGCGTGGTGCAATGGCGATGGGAGGTATGGCCGCCTTTATTCCATCCAAGTCACCGGAAGAAAACCAAAAAGTCATTACCAAAGGCATTAATGATAAACAACTGGAAGCCAACAACGGCCATGACGGCACATGGGTCGCTCACCCCGGTTTAGCTGACACTGCCATGCAAGTTTTTGATGAGGTAATCCCGCCAGGAAAACCCAATCAGCTTGATGTGTTACGCGAACTGGATGACCCCATTACTGCGGCGGACCTGCTTGAGCCTTCGGAGGGAGGTCGAACGGAAGAAGGGATGCGAATTAATATCCGTATCGCCCTGCAATATATAGAAGCATGGATTAATGGAAATGGTTGCGTACCTATCTATGGACTGATGGAGGATGCTGCAACTGCAGAAATTTCACGCGCATCCATCTGGCAATGGATCCAAAACGAGAAAACATTATCCAATGGCAAACTGATTACCAAGGCACTCTTCCGGGAGCTTCTCGATGAGGAGTTGGAACAGGTACGCAAAGAAGTGGGCGAAGACCGCTGGACTAACGGTAAGTTTAAACGCGCCGCTGAGATATTCGATGAAATTACCACCTCTGATCAACTGGTGGACTTTCTAACATTACCCGGATACGAAGAGCTAAACTAAATCCTCTAACGCAGTAAGACCTGTCGAAACTGATCGACAGGTCTTACGCTTGACGAACCTATAATCACTTCATTCCCTATCGATATACTCGACCACCTCCAGATCAAACCCTGATAACCCTGTATATTTAACCGGCGGGCTGAGCAACCTCATTTTACCAACGCCCAAATCCCTCAGTATCTGAGATCCGGTCCCTACAGTGCTGTAATCCCCCAAAACCTTGGGCCGTACAGCCTGCTCTCGCTTAACTTCTTTGCGGAGCATGCTGGCATGAGCAAGAATATCGGCGGAAGGATCATCTGATGCAAGGATAACAAGAACCCCTTTACCCTCCTGCTCAATCCGGGAAAGCGAATCCAAAATTGCCCAGCTTTTACGACCTGCCAATTCCGCGCCCAAAACATCCCGAAAGGCTTCAACCTGGGTTACCCGTACCAAAGTCGGTTCGTCACGATCAATCTCGCCCTTGATCAAGGCAATATGAACTTCCTGATGGATTTCATCCTCATAGGTTACCATCTGGAAATCGCCACATTGCGTTGTCAATATTTGTTCGCCAACTCTGGACACAGTGGTTTCGTTCAGCATCCGGTAATGAATTAAATCGGCAATAGTGCCAATTTTCATATCATGTTGCTCGGCGAATTTTTCTAAATCTGGACGCCTGGCCATGGAACCATCCGTGTTCATAATTTCAACAATCACCGCGGCCGGTTCTTTACCGGCTAAGCGTGCTAAATCGCAGCCCGCTTCGGTATGCCCTGCCCGGCTTAAAACGCCGCCCGGATTGGCCATTAGTGGGAAGATATGTCCCGGCTGCACAATATCTTCCGGACGGGCATCCTTGGCCACCGCAGTAATAATTGTATGTGCACGATCAGCAGCTGAGATGCCCGTTGTAACGCCCTCCGCCGCTTCTATGGATAGCGTAAAATTAGTCGAATGCTGGGCATTATTTTCATAGACCATAAGAGGCAAACGTAATTGGGCGCAACGCTCATCCGTCAACGTAAGACAAATTAGCCCACAGGCATGGCGCGCCATAAAGTTGATTATCTCCGGGGTCACCATTTCAGCAGCAATAATCAGATCGCCTTCATTTTCACGATCCTCGTCATCCATCAGAATGACCATTTTACCCTGCTTAATATCTTCAATCAGTTCATGTGTTGCGTTGAGTTCCATCGAATCGACATCTTCTGTGGGAAAAGGGTGATCATTCTACACAAGCAGGGTACTCATCGTTAAGCCTATTTTGCCAAATACTGGGTAAAGATTTCGTCATTCCTCCTTTTACACATGCCAAGTGGTCCATAGAAAAAATAAGCGCAACCACAGGCCACCCAGTAAAAACCGAAGAAAAACCTATTTTGCATTTAGCCCTAACACCTGGAAACCATACAATATAACGGGTTGAGTAGATTATTAATCTATTGATGAATTTTCTCTATAATCGATTGTCACAAATGCCATATAAAAATTTCTCTATTTTTATTTTTAGGAGTCATCATTTGTCGCCACAATGCATCTTAACCGATAACATTCAAGCGTTAACAAGCGGAGCGGGTATATTAAAGCGGTTATCCCATGAGCAGTACAATCAAGTATCAACCCCCTATTTTAGCGCCTCGGTCGGCAAACATTTCAGACACATCCTGGATCATTATCTCAGCTTCATCAGTGGCCTTAATCTTTGCCACATCAACTATGACCAAAGGGACCGGAACACCTGTATTGAAACAGACATCGAATACGCCCTTAGCACTCTGCAGAAAATCATTGAAACCCTTTCAACACTACGTCAACAGAACAATTTAAACAGGCTGAAGGGAAAACAATTATCCGTTACTTTATGCACGTCATTTCGCAATAAAATAACGAAACCTGTTACCAGCTCCGTACAGCGTGAGTTAGTATTTCTGCAGGGGCATACCATCCACCATTACGCCATTATTGCCGCTATCCTAAAATTTGAGGGCGTCACCGTCGACCATCATTTTGGCGTTGCAGCCTCGACCCTCAAATATCAAGAGGAAACACAATGTGCACGTTAACTTGGCTCAAGGATGAATCCGGCTATCAAGTCTTATTCAACCGCGATGAACTGAAGTCTCGTCAACGCGCGCTACCACCGCAATTGCACAGACAAGGGCCAGTTACCTACATCGCTCCCACTGACCCAGATGCCGGTGGCAGTTGGATCAGTACTAATCAATTCGGTATAACACTTTGCCTGCTTAATCACTATCAAGCGCCAATACCGATGGCGCAGGAAAACTGGATCAGCCGCGGTTTATTGATAAAGGATCTCGCTGATAAATCCACCACCCAGGCAATCCTGTCACACTTAGCACAAAGAGGCCTCAGCCAATACAAACCCTTCGATTTGCTCATTTTTTCATTACGCCAACTTCCCTTACAGATATCCTGGGATGGACTCAATTTGAATAAAAAAACCAACCCTGACATGCCGCTGACGTCATCTTCTTTTAACACAACCAGTGTGATACGAAACCGGATCTCGCAACTGACCAGCACGCCACCAAGTTCTGTCAAGTTATTGCTGGATTACCATCTTGGCCATTTACCTGAAAAGGGGCCCTATTCTGTCTGTATGCACCGTGATGATGCCAGCACGGTAAGTTTTAGTCATATACAGGTAAACAATGTTAGCGCTTTGTTTCACTATTGGGACGGACCACCCTGTGAAGCGCTGTCCAGCGCTCCCACTAGCATCAAACTTGAACAAGAAGTGCCGAGACCGTCAGAAATAATACAATCCGGGCGGGGATAAAGTCCCTTCTTGTTGCAAACCACTTATGACGGAAAGAAACGCACATTCACTTTCTGAAAAACTAATGGAATCGAGCCATGTCTACAGCCATCACCCAACCCTTTGAACCGGAACAGATACCACAATTTCAGGCGGGCCACTACAGTGTACAATTCGCAACCAACGAGGCCCAAATAGCCAAAGCCCAAGCTTTAAGGTATCGAGTGTTCTACCAAGAAAACCAGGGCAAGCCCACCGATGAGATGGTACGTTTAGGCCGGGAAATAGACGAATGGGATGACGTTGCTTATCATATTGTCGTCACTGACCAAAATGCCAATGATGCTGTCGTCGGCACATTGCGATTAGTGAGTAATTATTGCCTTCTTCCAAGCCAGACGTTTTATACAGAGAAAGCCTTCAAACTCAACAAACTACGAGGTAAATATGACCGGATTCTGGAGTTAAGCCGATATTGCATTGACCCGGCAGGTCGTAGTGGCGTCATTCTCATGTTGATATGGAAATACGCCATGAAATTTATCATTGATAATCACTACCAACTGATGCTCGGTTGCGCCAGCTTTCATGGAACGGATATTTCCAAACACCGCGAAATTTTGACCTACCTCTATCAAAATAATTTGGCGCCTGATGAACACATGCCCGAACCCATCGTTCCTAATGCGGTCGCTATTAACAACTTCCACAACCACCCTGCACCTTGGGATCATGCCAAAAAAGCAGTACCGACTTTACTCAGAGGCTATTTAAAACTCGGTGCAAAAATCAGCGACACCGCTATTATTGACCCGCAATTCAATACCGTTTTTGTCTGTATTTATGTCGACGCCAATGACATGCTTCGTGACAGCCACACACTCGTTCCAAGATAAGGCAGATCGTGAAGAAATTTAAACCCTACTCTACACCACGCGCAATCACCCGATTGCTGGTCTTTAGCGGTTGGTGCATTATGGCACCAATCTACTTTTTTCTCGCTAAACTACTCGGCTATCGGTCGTTAGCGAAAATCCCGATGCAATTTCACCGTGGGTGCTGCCGCATTTTGCCAATTACCACAAGTGTGGAAGGTCAACCAACTGACCACCAGGCCACACTCTATATCAGCAACCACGTATCATACCTGGATATTTTTATCTTAGGCGGGCTAGTGCCAGGCTGTTTTATCGCCAAATCTGAAGTCGCCGGATGGCCGGTATTGGGTAAGATGGCCCGCCTCCAAAACACCTTGTTTTTCGAACGTAAAGGCAAGCACGCCCAAAATCAAATTGAAGTCATGGCAAGACACCTTTCCAGGAAAGGCAACCTAATTCTTTTTCCCGAAGGCACCAGCACTAATGGCACCTACGTAGTACCTTTTAAAAGTAGTTTGTTTCATGCCGCAGAAGTTGCTGAAGATGTATTGATTCAACCAATCACAATCGCTTATCTAACACATCGCGATCAACCAATGGACCAATCCACCAGAGATTATTTCGCATGGTACGCCGACATGCCTTTCGCTTCCCATTTTTTTAAAATGGCGGGAATGGGTTCTGTGCATGCCAAATTAATTTTCCACACACCGCTGCGATTAGCAGATTTTGAGTCACGCAAAGCCTGCGCTGACTTTTGCCAGCGGCAGATATCCAGTTCCCTCGCCAATTCACTTAGGCAAGTGGATACTGACGATATAATCCCAGGTATCCTTGAGGACACCCTGACCGAAAAGAATCCGATAAACTAGGAACTATCTCTGGCCAGCATGGCAATGCTCCGACACCGATTCAGGCAACACATTCGCTCCCAGAAAGTTCGTATTTTCTTCTCTGCTGTTGCCGCCTTCATGGGTTATGGTGCCTGGGCCTTTTACGTCAATCATGCCTATTCTTTAGCCATTAGCTTGAAAGCGGCAATCACTCAGGGTAGTTATAGTTTTGTGATAACTCTCACCATGTCGTGGCTTATGGAGTTATTGCATCAGGCATTCGACACGACAAGAACAAGACTTCCCTTGACTATTCTCATTACCTGTCTGCTCCTCTATACAACCTCCTGGGGAATCAATGCCCTATTGGGAACACCTGAAATCTTCATGACGATACTCCCCGGCGCAGTGATTGGAACTCTTTATACCTTTTCCTATGGATTGGCGCTGGAAAAGCTATCGTCAAAAGCCTCCGCCATTAATAGTCATCGCTATTAATATCAACACTTTTCTCCAGACCACTGTCCGAAAAAGATGCTGCCTCTAAGGATTGCTTTTGCACGAGCAAATGCTGCGTCAGTATTTGCTCATATTGACGCACCTGTTGGACGTAAAGCACAGGCTCGGAACCACGGGCATAACCATACTTCATAAATTTGTAATAACGGGGATCACTGAGCAAAGGCAGGTAATCTTTGACATCGTGCCAACGGTAGGGATTCCCGTCAAAATGACGCGCCAGCTTTTGCGCATCACGTAAATGTCCAATGCCTACATTGTAGGCCGCCAAGGCAAACCAAGTCAGATCCGGTTCCTCAACATTTTTGCTCAAGCGGGCTTTCAATTCAGCAAGATATTTTGCCCCCCCCATAATACTTTCTTTCGGATCTGTGCGACTTACAACCCCCATGGCTTTTGCCGTTACCCGTGTCAACATCATCATTCCGCGCACACCCGTTGGGCTCTTAGCATAGGGATTCCAATGAGACTCTTGGTAAGACTGCGCGGCTAATAATGATTCCGGCAAACTATAAACAGCCGCCGCCTCTTGAAAATAGGGCTGATAACTCGAGTAAAGGTTATTCAACTTGCGGACGAAAGATGTCGTATCCACATAATCAAATAATGCAACATGCCCATAATACTGCTCTTGAATACTGGCTATTTTTTTGGATGCTTCGTAACTATCGAGCCAAGTATTGATTTTTTTTTGCAACTCCTCAGCACCTTGCGGTAACAGCCAGGCAAGATCGTCTTTATTGCCTAAATGAAATCTCACTTTCAGCTCCGGGTAGTAGCGTTGATTGATGGCAACAATATTGGAATCCAATACTGTACACGCAATCTGCTTGCGCCAAACGAGTTCAAGCAGCTGCTCCGCACTGATTCCCTGCGTGGATTTCCAGGTTAAACCAGGATAGTGCTCTTTGAGTTTTTTGAGCCTTTCTTCATAACTGCTACCGGCGATCACCGCCAATTCAACATTTACCAAATCCGCTGCCCGCCTTGGTCGAGAACCGCCACGGCGACAAACGACTTGCTGACTTACCATTTGATAAGGTTGACTGAAGAGAAAGCGACGCTTTCTTTCGTCCGTTACGGATAGCCCTGCTGCCGCCATATCGCCCTCTCCCTGCTCAATCGCCGTGAGCAGCTCAGCAATACTGGCCTTTACTTCAAAATATGGGGTAACTCCCAGGGCTTTTGCGAAGGCTTTAACCAACTTATATTCCGGACCAGTTCTTACTCCATCTTTATCAAGATAGTAGGTCGTCGGGTTGTTTTGCGTTAATACTACCAACTTCCCGCTACGCCTGATTTCCTCCAGGCTACGAGCAATACTTGCAGACGAAGGTAACTGGGTTACTAACAACAGTAACAAGAGGGATAACGCCGATAACGCCACAAAATCTATTCGGAAACGAGGCATCTCCCCCCCTCGTTATCCTGCCCACTTACCAAGATTAACAATCTTTTACACCTACCTAGGAATAAATCAAAGGTTCCAGTTATCAGTATGATCGAGAAGCCCTCATTTACAAATGCTTAGGCTTACTACTTTCGTAGCAAATAATCCTTGGCCATATTAATTTTTGCCGCTAAATAATTACTGCCACCCCGATCCGGGTGAAACTTCTGGATTAACTGTCGATGTGCTTTAATAATATCAGCCTCTTTTACGGGTTCGCGCAAACCCAGAATTTCCAAGGCTTGCGCTCGAGACATCGTTTCATCCCCGCCGCTTTCCTGTCGACTGCGGGTTTTTCCTTCGCGCCATTCAGCACCGTAATAATGCGCCATATAAGTCGCCAATAATAGGGCGGACTCTTTATCGGACTGCTGGCATTCTTTAAGCAACGAGGCCAGTTGTTCTTTAGTTAATTCACTTAGCGATTTCCCCCGGTGTACTCCCTCCAAAATTATCCCACTTATTTCCCCAGTGACAGGATTCAGCACCATCCGAAAGAACCGGCTTTCGACTTTGGCAAAAGGGTCCTCTTCACTCGAATGGCCATTGGTCTTTTTCCCCAGAGCCGATTTAAATGATTGGATAACTGGCAGATAACGCAGCACTGTAGTTAGCTTACTCACCAGAGGAATTAATCCGGCAATTAAGGCATACAGCCAATGTAACCTCCCGGTAACAACCAAGAGGACCAAGATAACAAGTATAAAAATGGAACCCCAATAAAGAAATTTTTTGGTGAAGGCCTTTGGGTCTTTATGGTATTGCCAGCGTAAGATGAAATACAACAAAGCCAGTGCCATCAAAAGAATCAGTGTGCGCACGCGGTAATACCTATCCCTTATAGCCTCGTCTAAGCGCCGAAAAGTAAAAAAGCACCTTTAAATTAAAAGGGTTTTATTTGATCATGGGCAATGATGATATCGCAAAACTCAGCTGCGATCGCCCCCTAATGCAGTAACCATAAAAAACCCCGCTATGCGGGGTTTTTCCTCTGACTGTAATGACAACAAAGTAAGAATATTGTTAAGGAAGCGCCGTGCTACCCATCAGAAAACGATCAATTTCTCGCGCTGCGCCACGCCCTTCGTTGATACCCCACACCACCAAAGACTGCCCACGTCGGCAATCCCCGGCAGCAAAAATACCCGGCACGGAGGTGCTGAACTGATCATATTCTGCTTTATAGTTACTCCGCGGGTCGAGCTCAACACCAAGTCCTTCAATGACCTGATGCTCCGGACCCAGAAAACCCATCGCCAATAATATAAGATCCGCTTCCCATACCTTTTCGCTACCGGGAATTTCTTTAAAGTTCATTTGACCGTTCTGGTTAACCCATTCGATATTAACGGTTTTTATGCCTTTTACCTGGCCATTTTCATCCCCGATAAACTCTTTCGTGAGTATCGAATAAGTGCGTGGATCTTTGCCATACTTAGCCCTGGCCTCGGCATGCCCGTAATCGACGCGCATAATTTTCGGCCATTGTGGCCACGGATTATTTGGCGCTCTTTCATCCGGAGGCGTAGGCATTAATTCAAAGTTAACCAAGGATTTACAGCCATGACGTATTGAAGTACCGATACAATCCGTTCCCGTATCGCCACCACCGACAACAATAACATGCTTATCCTTGGCTGAAATATAGTTCCCATCCTGCAAATTGGAGTCAAGCAAGCTTTTGGTATTTGCAGAAAGAAACTCCATCGCAAAGTGAATACCCTTAAGCTCACGATTAGGTGCTGGCAAATCACGCGGCTTGGTTGCACCAGTAGCCAGTAAAACAGCATCGTTATTTTTTTGTAATTCCTGCACGCTAATTGCATTTTCTCCAGTACTGCCCACATTCGTGTTCGTTACGAAGTCAACACCTTCTTCGCGCAGCAGGTTAACACGGCGATCAACCACGTCTTTGCCCAGCTTCATGTTAGGAATGCCGTACATCAGCAAACCACCAATACGATCGGCTCTTTCGTAAACCGTTACCTGATGTCCCGCACGATTAAGCTGCATTGCCGCCGCTAAACCTGCCGGACCCGAGCCTACAATGGCCACTTTCTTTCCCGTACGCTGGGTCGGCGGCAAAGCCTTTACCCAACCTTCGGTGAAGGCCCGGTCAATAATGGCATTTTCAATGTTTTTAATGGTTACGGCCGGATCGGTAATACCTAAAACGCAAGCCCCTTCACAGGGTGCGGGACATACCCGCCCAGTGAATTCCGGGAAGTTATTGGTCGTGTGCAAACGTTTAATCGCATCTTCCCAGCGTCCTTTATAGACCAGATCATTCCACTCAGGAATAAGGTTATCCACCGGGCAACCGGTATCCGACTGGCAAAAGGGCACGCCACAATCCATACATCGTGATCCCTGCGATCGCAGGTGTTTTTCATTATGCTCTGTATAGAGCTCGTTATAATCCGCTAATCGAACCAACGGGTCCCGATATGGTTCGGTTTTGCGTTCGACTTCTTTAAATCCGGTAACTTTTCCCATAGCTAACTTTCTCTTGAAACCTGTTTATTGCGCTGAAGCAGAAATCGCGTCTTCGACGACAGTCAAGTGCGCTTGACCCTGTGATTGCAGCTGTGCCTGTCGGCGCTCTTCAAGCACACGTTTGTAGTCAACAGGCATTACTTTCACAAACTGATTAAGCATTGCATCCCAATTGGCTAGTACACGCTTAGCCACCGCCGACCCAGTGTACTCCAGATGGTTTTTAATCAACTGTTTTAATTCAGCGACGTCTTCATCTGCCGCCACAGTCTCCAAATTAACCATGCCGGCATTACATCTTTCGTAAAAGTCATTCGCCTCATCGAGCACATAAGCAATACCGCCACTCATGCCTGCCGCGAAATTCCATCCGGTGGTGCCTAACACCACAACCCGTCCACCCGTCATGTATTCACAGCCATGATCGCCAACGCCTTCTACTACAGCACTGGCACCACTATTACGAACACAGAACCGTTCAGCCGCAATACCCCTGAAATAAGCTTCTCCGGACGTCGCGCCATAAAGCACAACATTTCCTACCAGGATATTTTCTTCCGCTTTGAAAGTACTCTGTTTGGGAGGATAGACAATCACTCGACCACCGCTCAACCCCTTACCAACATAGTCGTTAGTGTCCCCTTCGACTTCAATGGTAACGCCCTTCGCCAAAAAAGCGCCCAAACTTTGTCCAGCGGACCCATTCAATTTGATATGAATGGTATCTTCCGGCAACATTGCTTCACCCCATTTTTTTACGATTTCATGGGATAGCATAGTGCCAACAACTCGGTTGATATTTAGCACAGGCAATGTCATCTGAACTTTCTCGCCTTTATCCAAAGCCGGTTGCGCTAATTTAATAATTTGATTATCAAGTGCCAACTCCAGGCCATGATCCTGAGGGATCACTTGGTAGACTTGCACGTCTTCCCGTGGTTTTCTCGCCGGCGACAGAATTGAGCTCAAATCAATGCCACTCGCTTTCCAATGCCTCACTGCCTTGTCCATTTCCAGCAAGTCACTACGGCCAACCATTTCATTAACCGTCCTAAAACCAAGTTTAGCCATAATTTGGCGTAACTCTTCAGCAACCATAAAGAGGTAATTCACTACATATTCAGGCTTACCCTTGAATTTGGCACGCAATTCCGGATCCTGGGTCGCGATGCCGACAGGACAGGTATTCAAATGGCATTTGCGCATCATGATACAACCGAGCGTAATCAGTGGTGCCGTCGCAAATCCAAACTCTTCCGCTCCCAATAAGGCGGCAATGGCGACATCACGCCCGGTTTTAAGCTGGCCGTCAGTCTGAATAACAACCCGTGACCGTAGGTCATTCATTACCAGGGTCTGATGCGTTTCCGCCAGCCCTAATTCCCAAGGTAAACCCGCATGCTTAATCGAAGTAATAGGTGAAGCACCTGTGCCACCATCATGACCGGCGATGACAATGTGGTCCGCTTTTGCCTTCGTAACACCGGCGGCAATGGTTCCCACACCCATTTCAGACACTAACTTCACACTAATTCGAGCATCACGGTTAGAGTTCTTAAGATCGTGAATCAACTGCGCCATGTCTTCAATGGAATAAATATCATGGTGCGGCGGTGGACTGATCAGCCCGACACCCGGCGTTGAATGGCGCAGGCGGGCAATATAATCATCCACTTTACGACCGGGCAGCTCACCCCCTTCACCAGGCTTAGCACCCTGTGAAATCTTGATCTGAATTTCATCGGCGTTGGCTAAATACCAGGTAGTCACGCCGAAACGACCGGATGCCACCTGCTTAATAGCGGATCGTTTAGAATCACCATTCGCCATCGGTAGATAGCGTTCAGCGTCCTCACCCCCTTCACCCGTATTGGACTTCCCGCCCATACGATTCATCGCTATTGCCAATGATTCGTGGCTTTCTTGCGAAATTGACCCAAAGCTCATTGCGCCAGTAGCGAAGCGTTTAACTATCTCCTGCACCGATTCGACTTCTTCGAGAGGAATCTCGCCACCATTGCCGCCATCTTTGAAATTCATCAGACCACGCAAAGTGCAATTACGCGTGTTATGTTGATTAATCCGTTCGGCAAAGCGCCAATAGGCATTTTTATCATTGGTCCGTGACGCTTCCTGCAGTTCAGCAATTGCCTGAGGATCCCACATATGGTGATCACCATTGGCACGCCAATGCATTTCACCATTATTCGGCAGTACCGGTATACGAATCTGTTGTCGTGAAGGATAGCCAAGTTCATGACGGCGTATTGCCTCTTGCGCCAATACATCAAATCCAACACCCGCCACTCGACTCACCGTACCGACAAAGCAACGCTGAATCACTTCGTCTGCCAAGCCTACTGCTTCAAATATTTGTGCGCCCTTGTAGGACTGTAATGTCGAAATCCCCATCTTCGCCATGACCTTAAGAAGCCCTTTCGCAACGCCTTTGCGATATGCGGCGACTATCTTATCGTCATGATCATATTTCTCACCAGGCAATAAACCATCACGCTGCGCTTGCCAGAGTGATTCAAAGGCTAAATAGGGGTTAATCGCATCAGCGCCAAACCCAATTAACAGGCAATGATGATGCACTTCTCGCGCTTCGCCGGATTCCAACACAATGCCGATACGGGTGCGTTCGTGACGCTGCACTAGATGGTGATGCACAGCCCCGGTCGCCAGCAAAGAACTGACCGGTACACGGTCCGGCCCAATATTTCTATCGGTCAGAACAATCAGGCTGTATTCATCGGCAATCGCCTGCGATGCTTCATTACAGATCCGCTCCAAGGCCTTGACCAAACCTTGGTTACCTTCGGATTTCGCAAAAGTAATATCGATAGTCTTCGACTGCCATTGACGATGCTCAACGTGTTTATGGCTAATATGTTTGAGCGCTGCCATCT
Source organism: Pseudomonadales bacterium (assembly GCA_021736745.1). Classification (GTDB taxonomy): domain Bacteria; phylum Pseudomonadota; class Gammaproteobacteria; order Pseudomonadales; family IMCC2047; genus JAJFKB01. Next base: position 772 of record JAIPFG010000033.1, on the reverse strand, counting down.
CTTCATTGGAGATAATGGGATGCGGGATCAGCAGACGATGCGCATGCTGCTTGGTTGTTTCCAGTAAATTACCTTCTGGCCCAATATAGCATTCCAACGTCATTACCACTTCTTCACGAATCGAGTCGATGGCGGGGTTGGTTACCTGAGCAAAAAGTTGTTTAAAATAGTCATAAAGCATTCGTGGCTTGTCGGAAAGACAGGCTAAGGCAGAGTCATTACCCATGGACCCAACCGGATCGCGCAACTGTTTAACCATCGGCAATAGCATAAACTGAAGGGTTTCAACACTATAACCAAAAGCCTGCATTCGGGGTAACAAGGTCTCCGGGGAAAATCCGTGTGCTTCTTCCTCGGTATGCAGTTTTCCCAACTCAATACGCTGATCATCCAGCCATTCGCCATAAGGGCGGCGCTTGGCAAACTCATCCTTCAACTCTTCATCCGATATCATACGGCCCTGTTCGATGTCGATCAGGAACATTTTCCCTGGACGCAGCCGACCCTTGTATTTCACATTGACCGGGTCTACCGGCACCACACCCACTTCAGACGCCATAATCACATGGTCATCATGTGTCACGTAATAGCGGCTGGGACGTAATCCGTTTCGATCCAACACAGCGCCAATATAATGCCCATCAGTGAAGGCAATTGACGCAGGGCCATCCCAAGGCTCCATTAGTGCCGAGTGATATTCGTAAAAATCACGCTTGATTTTTGGCAACGACTGTTCATTCTGCCAAGCCTCAGGAATCATCATCATGATGGC
>JAIPFG010000032.1 GCA_021736745.1 Pseudomonadales bacterium | reverse complement strand
CGCACCGGGGTTTCATTGCGCTAATTATCATCAATCGTCAATAACGATGCATTGCCGCCTGCGGCAGTGGTGTTCGTGGACACTACTTTTTCCAACAAGAGCCGCTTGGATAGCAATGGTTCCGAAGTCTCTGTTATCAACGGCAATTGCGCACCCGTTCGCTGTCGAAGCATTCGATTCAGCCATTGCACTCCTTCCTCGTTACTCTGAACAAGAACGCCTGCTATCTCGTTCTGCTGTATTAACTGATGAAGATCTTCTTCACATAAAGAAATAGGTATTGCTTCTATAATATTGTTATTGTTGATATTAATTTGGTTTATTAGTCTCGTTAGCAACTCAATACAGGTATCCTCAACCAGTGCCAAATGCAATACTGTATTACCCGCCAGTAGAGCCGCCAATACTTGAGTCATAAACGCCATACACGGCTTTTTGTCCTTGTTCAGCGACAGACTTAACAATACTCCACGTGACTCATAAAACAGTTGGTTCGTCTCGCCAGTCGGCCCAGTTAACGTCATCGGCGACTGTTGCCGACGAATAATCTCCTCCGCGACGATTCGATATGGCTGGAGCTGGCCGTGCAGCTCAGATCCAATATCCGTTGAACTTACTGCATCGATGACTGCGTTTAATAGATCTGACCTCTGGATCACCAACCTCCTGTGCCAATCATCAAAATTCGCCTGTAACCGGCTCAACGGTTGGGCAAACCCCCTTATGTTTCGGTCAATTTGTTTTGGTAATTGAACAGCTGCTCCACGGTTTACTCCTGAGGGTAGCTGCCGCATAAGACGATATAAATAAAAGGGTCCCCCCGCTTTTGGACCGGTACCCGATAGGCCCTGTCCACCAAAAGGTTGCACCCCCACCATTGCACCAATGATATTGCGATTGATATAGATATTTCCGGCTTTCACTTTGCCGATCGCCTCATTGGCCATTGTCTGAATGCGCGAGTGTACGCCAAAGGTTAAGCCATACCCCGTACTATTGATGGCGTTGAATACCTCTTCTAAATCAGCAGCTTGATATCTGATTAGATGCACTACCGGCCCAAACACCTCTTCTTTCAACTGGTGAATATATTTAATTTCATAGAGCCTGGGGGCAAAAAAAGTCCCCCTCGCACACTCTTCCGTCAGTTCGCACTGATAGAGCAACTTGCCCTGTCCTTGCATGGCTTCAACATGAGCATTCAACGCGACCAAAGCGTTTGCATCTATCACCGGCCCCACATCCGTCCACAACCAACTGGGATCCCCGACCCGTATTTCCCGCATCGCTCCGATGAGCATGTCGATTACTCTGTCCGCAACCTCTTCCTGTAAAAATAACACCCTTAATGCGGAGCATCGCTGCCCCGCACTCTGAAAGCCGGAGGAAATAACATCGTCGACCACCTGTTCCGGTAGCGCTGTAGAATCAACCAGCATACAATTTTGTCCACCTGTTTCAGCGATCAGGGGAATCGGTTCACCCGCCCGCTCGGATAATTTGCGCGCTATCCAGTTTCCGGTCGCAGTAGATCCGGTAAACATCACCGCTTGAATCCGCGGATTCGGAATCAGATATTCACCAACGACACGACCAGGGCAGTTAACCAGCTGGACCAACTCCTGGGGAAATCCTGACTGACGGATAAGTTTCACCGTGCGCTGAGCAATCAACAGAGTTTGCCCAGAAGGCTTGGCAATAACTGAGCTACCCGCCGCGATGGCAGCAGTTATTTGGCCTAAAAATATGGCCAAGGGGAAATTCCACGGGCTGATGCATAGAATAATCCCCCGTGGTGATAACCTATCACCATGCTCGATCGCCATCAGTTGCGCCTGCTGGGCATAATACCGGCAGAAATCGATAGCCTCCCGCACTTCGGCAACACTGTCCTTAAGCGTTTTACCCCCTTCTTTAATGCAAAGCGTCATTAATTCATGACGGTGTTGCTCAAGGTTGTCGGCTAAGCGGTTGAGACAGCTGACACGATCTGAAACAGCACGACTTGACCAGTCCTGAAAGGCCACCAAGGACAGGCTTAGTTTTTGATCAAACGCATCAACCGGCGTCCTCGGTACTTTCCCAAGCACCTCTTCATGATTAGCGGGGTTGATCGACCATTGAAAATCCTCTGATCCCAGATCTTGATGATGCTGAATATTTGATTCACACCAAGCATCAAAACTGTCCTTAAAGGCATAGAGCGCATTCACTTCTGTTAAATCAAAACCTGGCGAGTTAACCCGCTCATTGCCATAAAGGTTACCTGGCAGTGGAATCTTTGGGTTTGCCTTCTGGACCCAGCTTTTTACCTTAGCTACCGGATCCTGAACTAATGCGACGATAGGGACTTGGTCATCCAAGATATTGTTCACAAAGGAGTTGTTTGCGCCATTTTCTAACAACCGACGCACGAGATAAGCCAACAAATCTTCATGCTCGCCGACCGGAGCATAAATACGACAAGGCACTTGATGCTGCTTCAGAAGATATTCATAAAGGTGCTCACCCATGCCATGCAGACGCTGAAACTCAAACCCATCAGTCGTTCCTGCCAGCTCTAATACCAGCGCTACCGTATAAGCATTATGGGTGGCAAACTGAGGGTAAAGCAGCTTGCGGTTGGCCAGCAGAATTTTGGCGCAGGCCTGATAAGAAACATCCGTTGATGCTTTACGGGTAAATACCGGGTAGTCCGGTTGCCCCTCTTGCTGACTGAGTTTGATTTCGGTATCCCAATAGGCCCCTTTAACCAATCGCACCCTCATTTTTTTATCCGTGCGGCGGCAGAGTTCAACTACCCACCGAACCACTTCAACCCCCCTTTTTTGATAGGCCTGAATGGCCATGCCAAATCCGTCCCAACCGGCTAAATCATGATCAGAGAAGAGTTGCTCTATCAGATCCAAAGACAGCGCCAGACGATATGATTCTTCCGCATCAATGGTAAAGCCAATATTTTTCTGTTTAGCCAAAAGTGCCAAAGACTTTAGCCGTGGCAGCAGTTCCGTCATGATCCGTTGCGTTTGAGCAAACTCATAACGGGGATGAAGCGCTGACAATTTAACCGATACGCCAGCATTCTGGCTCAGGTTATTCCCCTTCGATGTGCGGCCTATCTGTTCTATCGCTCGCCGGTAAGATTTTTCATAGGCATCGGCATCGGCCATTGTCCGTGCGGCTTCACCCAGCATGTCATAGGAATAACAATATCCTTTGTCTTCCTGTTTTTTTGCACTAACCAGCGCCTCTTCAATAGTACGCCCTAACACAAACTGGGTTCCCATAACCCGCAGAGCCTGTTTCATTGCCGCACGAATGACGGGCTCGCCCAAACGGCCTACCACCTTTTTGAGAACACCAAAATTAACATCCGGCTCACCCTGATTAAAACCAACAACCTTGCCAGAGAGCAATAAGCCCCAGGCAGAGGCATTGACAAACAGGGACTCTTTTTTCCCCAGGTGCGATGACCAATCGCCATCCAGCAGTTTGTCCCGGATCAGACGGTCTGCCGTGGCTTCATCAGGCACCCGCAGCAAAGCCTCCGCCAGACACATGAGCACAATGCCTTCTCTGCTGGAGAGCGCAAATTCACTAAGTATATTTTGTATGCCAATATGGGGGGTTGCCGACTCTCGAATGACCTGGGCTAATTGATACGCCATTCTGTTAACATTCTGATTCTGTGACGAAGTTAGGGTCGCCAAAGGTAACAAACGTGCCAGGACGCTCGCTTCAGGTTCCCGATAGCTGGCACTTATTGCCGATTTTGAAGGGTCTATCCTATGGAGAATATCTGGCAACATGCGGAATAATCCGAATTATTCACCACTGATCCAATAGGCTAATCAGCCTGGTGTTTGGTTCTCATCGTTAGCTGGCAAATCCGACAACAATTCAGCAATTTGGTGCTCGTCCAACGTTTCCTGCTGCACCAGCTGATGCGCCAATTTCTTTAGTTGGGTTTTATGTGTCGACAGCAGATCCAGCGCCCTCGCCTCACACTGTTTAATTAATGAGCTGACTTCTTCATCCACTAACTCCACTGAAGCATCACTGAAATTTTTGGGTATGGCAATCTCTCTACCCAAAAAGGGGTGCTCTTCGCTTTGCTGGAAATTAACCGGGCCAATACGCTCGCTCATACCCCATTCCGATACCATCTGACGCGCCAGCACCGTGGCCTGTTTCAAGTCGTTGGCCGCGCCCGAGCTTACCACTGTATAACTGATTCTTTCTGCCGCCCGGCCACCCAAGAGAATCACAAGACGATTTTCCAGATAATCCTGGGTGAAGTTATGCCTTTCTTCTTTCGGCATTTGTTCCGTCATACCCAAGCTACGTCCTCGGGGAATAATAGTGATTCGATTCAGCGGATCCGCGCCCGGCAATAGGTAGGCCGTCAATGCATGTCCTGCCTCATGTACCGCTACCCGCTGTTTTTCCTCCTGATTTAGCAGCTCCCCACTTTCATCACCCAAAACAACCTTATCGCGAGCATGATCAAAGTCTTCATTATCGATCAGGCTTTTGCCTAATCGGGCTGCACGAAGAGCCGCTTCGTTGACCAGGTTTTCCAGATCAGCTCCGGAAAAACCTACCGTTTCGGCAGCTACCGCTTCCAAATCAACATCCTTAGCCAGAGGGGTTTTACGCGTATGCACGGCCAGTATTTGTTTCCGCGCCTCCCTTTGCGGAAGTTCCAATACCAGTTTTCGGTCAAATCGTCCCGGCCTCATCAAGGCACTATCCAAGACATCCGGCCGGTTGGTTGCGGCAATGACCACGACCGCTTCTGAAGCCGAAAACCCGTCCATTTCCGCTAATATTTGGTTGAGGGTTTGTTCGCGTTCATCATTACCTCCACCCAAACCTGTGCCACGTGCCCGCCCAACCGAATCGATTTCGTCAATAAAAATCAGGGCCGGTGCCGCTTCCCGCGCCTGCAGAAACATATCACGAACCCGCGAGGCGCCAACACCCACAAACATTTCAATAAATTCAGAACCGCTAACACTAAAAAAGGGCACACCCGCTTCGCCCGCTGTCGCTCTTGCGAGCAAGGTTTTTCCACTGCCAGGAGGCCCCATCATTAAAATCCCTTTAGGTATTTTTGCACCTAAGGCGCGATATTTATCCGGATTCTTCAAAAACCCGATAATTTCCAGTAAATCACGTTTTGCATTGTCCAACCCAGCCACATCACTAAACCGAGTATCAATATTGTTGGCCGCTATCTTTTTCGCACGCGAACGGCCAAAGCCAAAAGCCCCCGCGCTCCCTCCCATACTGGATCGCATGACTTTACCGCTATAGACAAAGAATAGAATTAATAATAACCAGGGGAAAATATTAAATAACGCGTTGACCCAAAATGGGGTTTCGGTGGTCTGTGTATTCAGCGTGACTTGTTTCTCCTCCAGCAACTTAATTAATTCAGGATCACCAAAGGACGGTAAAAAGGTGCGGAATAGCCTGAGCTCCTGGTTGGTTCCGGTGCTACGGATTGACGTAATCGGGGTTCGTAAATGGCCGGTAAAAACCTCCCCTTTGACCATTAACTGTTCAACATTGTCTCTCGCCAGTTCCATTTTAAATTGTGAATAAGGAATTACCTTCGGCGTAGTTTTGGAAAGATCAAAGTAGGTGTAAAGCATCATCAGGGTGATAAAAACCCAGATTAATTGGTGGAATATCAAATTCTTGATATCCGGCGTTGGCGGTTGTTTTGAGCCACTATTCTTTGTTTCTGGCAACTTACTATTTTTTTTCTGATCGGCCATAGATTCTGATCCATTCGTAATCATTCATCACAGGTACCAAAGTGAACATATCGCCTAACGTAGCCTAACCCAAAGTATTAATGCGCCTCTTACTCAACCACAGGATTAGACATGAGTCAAAATCAATATTGATCAAAAGCAAATTAAGTTTCATAGTATGCTCATACAATGCCTACCCAAGCATAATCAAGGATCGCACATGAATCCCAAAAAAACGAGTATTTCACTGGTCCTGGGAGGTGGCGGCGCACGCGGTTTGACTCATATCGGCGTTATTCGTTGTCTGGAAGAGTTAGGCTATGATATCCGTTATATTTCCGGTTCTTCCATCGGGGCTTTGATCGGTGGCATCTATGCCACAGGAAAACTGGATATCTACTCTGAGTGGGTCTCAGCACTCGAAAAAAGCGACATCGTGCGTCTTATGGATTGGTCGTTTCGTGGTGGAGCGCTACTGAAAGGTGAACGCATCATTTCGGTACTTCGCGATTTGATTGGTGATTCAAATATTGAAGATTTACCGATTGGTTTTACTGCCGTTGCCACTTCTCTTTATGAGGAACGCGAAATCTGGCTCAACAGCGGCCCTTTATTCAGCGCTATCCGGGCCTCCATTGCGGTACCGATGATTTTTAAACCAACAGTACACGGCGATCGATTACTGGTCGATGGTAGTTTAATTAACCCAATACCGATTGCGCCGACCCTCAACAATCATACCGATTTGACCATTGCCGTGGACCTATGCGCACCACCGGAGCAGCCACTTCATTTGGGAGAGAAAACACCCGCAGAACAAAATAGTGGATTTTATCGCTCTAACATCAACCGGTTTATTGATAACCTCTGGTCAAAAAATGAGCTCAAAGACAAAAATGAACCGCTTGGCGTTTTCGACCTTCTCACCAGAACGATGGACACCATGCAGAATTCTATTGCTCGCTTAAAACTGGCCGCCTATAGCCCCGACATTTTAGTCGAAATACCCCGTAATCTCTGCGGTTTTTTTGAGTTTGATCGCGCCGAACAGCTGATTGAATATGGCTATCAACGGGCACATGAGACCCTGTCAAAAACAGTTTTTTCGCCTGGTGAGGACACAGTCCGTGAAGAAAGCCAAAACATGGCAGAGTGATAAAATCATTGGTTCAGAGGACCAGAAGAATCCCCAGCTCCTTTATTTAGGAATTGGCACGCATCATCTTTTTTCATTCAACGCCCTAATTCATTCATCTGTTGATAGGCCTAGCACATGAAAAAAATTCAACCTTTAAACATCGAACAACTCTACCACGCTTGCGACCATACGCAGTTCACCTTCCAGTCAACCGCCGAGCTGGCCCCTCTTGAACGACCACTGGGCCAGGATCGTGCACTTGAGGCTATCGAGTTTGGCGTTGATATTGAACAGGAAGGATTCAACCTTTTTGTGCTTGGCGCCGCCGGCTTAGGGAAACATCAATTAGTGACGCAAAAACTGGAGCAACACGCCAAGCTTAAACCACCTCAGTATGACTGGTGCTACGTCAATAATTTTGAAAACCCACAGCAGCCAAAATTACTTAAATTACCGGTAGGCATGGGACTGCAACTCTGCAAGGACATGAAACAATTGGTGGAAGACTTGTTGACGGCCTTGCCGACAACATTCCAAAGCGAGGAATACCATAGCCGCCGCCAGGAGATCGAGAATGACTCGAAGGAGCATTACGATCAAGCGTTTAAAAAACTCGACAAGGAAGCCAGAGACCGGGGAATAACCTTGGTACGTACTCCCTCCGGTTATACGCTGGCGCCACTGATAGATGACAAAATTATCACCCCAGAACAGTTTGAAAAATTAGACCAGGAAAAACAAAACGAGATAGAAAAGGAAATTGCCGATATCCAGTTAAAATTACAGGCAATAGTGCGCGACCTCCCCCTCGTGAGGAGGGAAATCAGCCAGCGTATAAAAACGCTGAATAAAGAATTTACTCAATTGACCGTCGAGCAGTTTATCGGTTGGATTGAGAACCAGTATAGGGAATACCCAGAGGTTACTGCCTATCTGGATAAAGTAAAAACCAATGCCATAGAAAATGTACAGGACTTTTTACCTGCCGACGGCAATACGGATATTGAACACATCAAAGAACAGGTTGAATCCTATCACATCTACGCGGTCAACCTGATCGTCGACAACACCAATACGACCGGGGCACCCATTATTTTTGAAGATAACCCCACCTACCAGAACCTTGTAGGACGAGTGGAATATATCTCCCAAATGGGAACCCTGGTCACCGATTTTACCTTGATAAAAGCGGGTGCTCTGCACAGGGCTAATGGTGGTTACTTGGTGCTTGATGCACAAAAAGTGTTGAGCAATCTCTATGCATGGGAAGGCATCAAGCGGGCCCTGAAATCTCGCGAGGTGAAAATTGAATCCATCCAGGAAATGTTGAGTTTTGAAAGCACCTTATCATTGGAGCCAGAATCCATCCCGATTGACATTAAAGTCGTTCTGACGGGCGAACCGATACTCTATTACTTGCTCCAACAGTACGACCAGGAGTTCGGCCAACTGTTTAAAGTGGCCGCTGATTTTTCTCATCAAACCCAACGCAGTGATGACAACTGCCAACTATTTGCCCGTCTGCTAGCCACCCAGCAACAACACGACGCCCTTAGGCCGTTGGATCGAATGGCGGTGGCACGCATCATCGAACTGGCCTCTCGTATCGCAGAAGATAGCGAAAAACTCTCTCTCCATATCGAAACCATTAATGATTTATTGAAGGAAGCCGACTACTGGGCTCGACGCTCCGATAGCGAGATAATTAGTCTTGAACACGTAGAAACCAGTTTGGAGAAAAGGCGCTACCGCAGAAACAGAATACAGCATCAACTCCAAGAACAAATTACCCGCGGTATTAACTTGATCGATACTCAAGGCAGTAAAGTCGCTCAGGTCAATGGTCTTTCGGTCATGCAACTGGGCGACTATGCCTTCGGCAACCCCTCGCGAATCACGGCAACAGCGCGCTTGGGCCAAGGCAAAGTGATCGATATTGAACGAGAAGTAAAACTGGGTGGTGAAATTCATTCAAAAGGCGTTTTGATTCTGACGGCCTATCTTGCTAATCGCTACGCCCATGACCGCCCCTTCCCTTTGTCGGCCAGTTTAGTCTTCGAACAATCCTACGGTGGTGTTGATGGTGACAGCGCCTCAGCCGCTGAACTCTGTGTATTATTATCAGCCATTGCAGAAATACCTCTCAAACAATCCTTTGCCGTCACTGGCTCGATCAATCAGCTCGGACAAATCCAGCCCATTGGCGGCGTCAACGAAAAAATCGAAGGCTTTTACGATATTTGCCAATTACGTGGTCTGGACGGGCAACAGGGGGTCATCATTCCGGCCAGCAACCAAGTGCATTTGATGCTGCGCAAGGATGTCAGGCAAGCCGTTAGTGATGGGCAATTCAGCATCTATACAGCCCATCAGGTCGATGAGGTCATGGCCTTACTTTCCGGCCTCCCGATAGGAGAAGTCGATGCCAATGGTTCTTATTCTAAGGGAAGTTTTAATCGACGTGTACAGGATCGTATTGAAGAGTTACAAAAACTCCATACGCGTTTTGCCGAGCAAAATGAAGCGAAAGAAACAACACCAAACCCGGGGGTCAGCAATGATTAGCAATGGCGAAAGCGTCCATGCTCAAAGAGTTGTTCTAGCCGTTGACGCCATCAGCAGCCATCCGCTGATGATTGAATTGGCGGTAGATCTGGCGGCATCAATGAAATCACAGCTGCAAGCTTTGTTGGTTGAAGATGTTGATCTATTCAGTATCGCAAGCTTGCCCTTTAGTCGTGAAATATGTCTGGCTACCGGACAGCCACGAACACTCGACATCCAACAGTTACAGAAGCGTCTGGATAATATCGGACAGCAATTTCGCCAGCTGCTCGCAAAAAAGGCGGAACAGTCCGTAGTGCAGTGGAGCTATGCCACAGTACGCACTCGCAAACAGGATTTACCGCTGGGAGAATATGCCGATGCCGCCTACTTGATCCTCGAGCAATCGACCCGGAATCCTCAGAGGCGCACGCACCCCTCCACCATAAACCGAATTCTTTTGATTAAGGATCATGCGGAAAATCTTTATCGCGCCCTTGATACAATCTCACAAAAACTTGGTGGGTCACATATTGAGCTGATGGTTGTGCCGGTTGCCGCTGAATCCCCCTCAGATCAGGATAAGGTATGGCTCACGTCTGGTCCTTCCGTTCAAAATCGCCGTCTTCACTATATCGACTTGGATCAGGTCGAACAACTGATGACCCTAAGGACAGATTATTTCGACTATGTGCTCATCACCCGCAACGCAGAAACAGCGATATTGCAGAAAATTATTAGGTGGAGCACCTGCCCAGTGATTGTGGTGAGTTAACTTCATCGAAGAAGTCGATGAAACTTATGTTGGTGGTCGTGATGAAGGCAAAACTCGCGCTCCACACCCGGATAGCAAAAAATCCATTGTTGTTATTGCCGTCGAACTACTGGAACCCAAGGGATTTGGACGTATACAATTACGACGTATCGCAGATGCATCTAAGGACAGTCTAGAACCGTTTATATGCGATTCAATTGAGCCGGGAGCAGTAGTCCAAACTGATGGTTCACCAGCTTACGGCTCGATACCTAAACGTGGTTATACCAGAAATAAGATCGTGCAGCTTAGGTCTGAGTATCCTGCACATGTTACCTTAGCAGGAGTTCACCGGATCGCATCATTGCTCAAACGATGGCTCATGGGAACGCATCAAGGATCAGTAAAGCCAGAACAGCTTGACTGCTATCTAGATGAGTATACGTTTCGTTTCAATCGGCGTACTTCTCGGTCGCGAGGATTGTTGTTCTTTCGATTGCGTGAACAGGCTGCGATGACCCCGCCGGTGACTTATCAGGAGATTAAGCGAGGTTAACCACAACATATAGTAGGTGGTGGAGCTAAAGAGATACTCCGTTTATTTATACAGGTAATTGATTATGGATATACAACTTGTCGCAACACATCAGACCAAGTCTACTCTCTACACACCGCTCTATGCCACCAAGGTGCAAGCCGGTTTTCCCAGTCCCGCCGATGACTATATGGATCGTTCTCTTGATCTGAACGAGCATCTAATCAAACACCCGGCGGCAACGTTTTATTGTGAAGTATCGGGGGAATCCATGACAGAGGTTGGTATTTTTAACGGTGATTTACTAATCGTCGATCGTTCACTAAAGCCTCAGCATGGCGATGTCGTCCTTGCCGTTCTGAACGGCGAACTGACCTGTAAAATACTGGACATGCACCACCGGCGTTTACTCGCAGCGAACAGCCAATACGCCCCCATTCCCATCCAGGAAGGCGCAGATTTTCTGATAGAGGGGGTTGTTACCAGCTCGATAAGGAGACACCGTTGTTTGCCTTAGTCGACTGCAACAGCTTCTATGCCAGCTGTGAACAGGTCTTCCGCCCAGACCTTCGAGGTTTGCCCGTTGTGGTGTTATCTAACAATGATGGCTTTGTGGTGGCGCGCTCTAAAGAGGCAAAAGCCTTAGGTATTCCCGATTTAGAACCTTTCTTCAAGGTCGAACGGCTATTACGAAAACACAAGGTCGCCATTTTCTCCAGCAACTACCCGTTATACGGCGATCTTTCTCATCGTGTGATGACAACCCTTAAGACGTATAGTCCACACATCGAGATTTACAGCATTGATGAAATGTTCCTGCAGTTACAGGGCTTTCCTAAACCTTTGGCGCGTTACGCCAGTGATATTAAAGCCACCCTCTGGAAAAATATTCGTATGCCGGTGAGCGTTGGTGTCGCTCCCAGCAAAACCTTGGCAAAACTCGCTAACCGTACCGCCAAGAAAATACCTCAGTGTGCAGGGGTTTGCGTATTGGATGAACCGGCTAAATGGGAATGGGTGCTCAAACGTGTTCCTGTCACGGCGGTGTGGGGCGTTGCTAAGCGTACCGCTAAACGACTCTCGCCCCTGAACATTAGGAGCGCCTGGGATTTGGCTTCGGCCAACCCCAAGGTCATCCGACGCCACAGTAGCGTCTGTTTGGAACGCACCATTGAAGAGCTGAACGGCCGTAGCTGCCTGGCGCTGGAAGAACTGCCGCCCGCCAAGAAGCAAATCTACTGCACCCGTTCCTTCGGCAAGAAAGCCACCGAAATACAACCGGTTTTAGAAGCGCTCACCCTATACGCTACCCGCGCCGCCGAAAAACTCAGAAAACAGAACCACCTCGCGCTCTCGGTACATGTCTTTATTCACACCTCGCCCTTCGAGCCAAACTTTCACAGTGTGAGCGCCGTTTCTCAACTCCCATACCCAACCAATGATTCCCGTTTAATTACCGGCGTGGTGAGGGAAACCGCGAAGCGTCTTTATAGCCCGGGCCACGCCTTCCTTAAAGCAGGCGTTGGACTCATTGAAATTGTGGACAGGAAATATCATCAACTGGATCTGCTGCATCCAGGGCAAAACACCCGTTCAGACCGGCTAATGAAAGTGGTTGATCAGATCAATAATACCTTTGGCCGCAGTAGTGTTTTCCTGGCCTCCCAGGGAGTCAGCAAGCCTTGGTCTATGCGCCAGCAATTTACCTCTCCCCAATACACCACGAGGTGGTCAGAGATTCCAAAAGTGATTGTTTAATATCGAAAAGCACCATAAAAGGCCTTTATCCAAAGCGGTTCGATGTCTCCTTAACCGGCAAAAATTGGCAAACCTTAAAATGATAGGGATGGTGCTTTATTGATTTGATTTAGCGCCTGTCGAGGACAGACTCCTTGCCACGGAAAGCAGGCCACATGGCTTCTGAACCCACCAGCAATTCCAAACCGTCTAACGAGGGCTGGTTGCATGGAATCGCATTAACCGCTTCCGCCACGGCAACTGCCGCCGGAGAGAAATAGATGCTGACCTCGCAGTGAAGTCGCCCTTCCGATTCATAACGGACGAATAGCGCCATTTCCTTTGGTGAAAGGGACTTCTCGTAGGCTGAAACAAAAAGCGCTCTGATATGATCCAGTGATGTCCCTGCCAACAAGGCATCACCGAGATTTTTTGAAAACCAAACGTTCATCTTTCCTGCTAAGTCCAGACTCTCTCTGAGTGCCTTTTCACTTGGCTATTTCGGGTTGTAGGCAGTGACAAACCAAGCACTTGAGGGTGCCCAGAAGCTGCCATCCTCTTTTTCAAATTTAGCAATAACATCCTTTAGCGCAACGATAACATCGCCCTTTAAACGTTCACCCTCCTCTCCCGCAAGACGAATAATTTCTCCGGCTGGCCCAATCTCCATCGCAAAGGCTATAGATTCCTCCAAGTTACGTCCAATGCAAATATCACTATCAAAACGCTCGAACTGAATTTTCTCAAATCCGACCGCCTGTAGCATATCACTGACCATGTCCGGACCAGCCATTGAAAAAGGCCCCGGACCACAATGAACCGCATCCGTTTCATCATGAGAAATCACGGGAACGATGTTTCGAACACAGCATTCCGCCTCATGTACCCACGGGTTGTCTTCGCGCTTACGCCAGACTATTTGAGTGAACTTTCCCCCAGGTTTCAAGGCCGCACGAATGTTTTTCATCGCTAAACCGGGAAGATTAAAGAACATGGTTCCGAAACGCGCAAAAGCCTCATCATAGGGGCCGCCAAGATCATCTGCCTCTACGTCAGCCACGATAAACCTAGCATTCTTAATACCCTGTTCGGCAGCCGTCTTATGACATTCAGCAATAAAATTGCTGGCGCAATCGACACCCGTGGCAACTCCCTCTGCGCCAACACACTTGGCTATTTCAACCGTACAATCCCCAAAGCCACAGCCAACTTCCAGCACATGGGCGCCCTCGGCGTACTGATGTCTTTTTAAGACTTCTTCACTGATGGCAGCGTAACCCTCAATAAACAGGTATTTAAAGCGTGAAAATTTTTCGAACAGTACGGTATTCCAGGCTTCGATAATGACATCGTTACTCATGTCTAACCTCCCGTGTACTTTCCAAGTGTACAGCTGTAAGCACTTGTATCGTTACTGAGAATGTAATGTGGACGTTGGAACTGCGGATATTAATACGGATTATTTGAGATCGGAGATAAATTTCTGGATTAAATTCCGCTTTGTTAAAATATCGAAAGGTCAATCGCCTCTGACCCTTCGGCTTTTACAGGCATCTAACGAACACCTAACGAAGATACCCTTGGGCAATACCAGGACTCCCGTCAAGAATGCTTTGCCGGACATATCCCAGGCTTGAGCCGTTTACGAAAGGAAGTGGTAAAGGGTCAAGTCGTTGAATATGACCAGCCCTTTCCCACAAGCAACCACCAACAAATAAGGCGATATTACTTATAAATCAAAATCTTGAATCGATTTGTTAAAGTGGAACAACCTTATTTGCACAAGGACCTTTTTGCCCTTGTCCAACTTCATATTCAACGGCTTGACCATCACTCAGTGTTGCGTATCCACCACCACTTTGAATTTCCGAATGATGAACGAAAAGATCTTTACCACCATCTTCAGGTGTGATGAAACCGAAACCTTTATCGGCATTAAACCATTTAACTGTACCTTTACTCATTTTATTTACTCATGTTGTTGGTGAAAGATAATCATTTTATTTCCGAATTCACCGGTTCGAATATAAATCAATATTTCTGCAATAGGCCATAACGCTTGGATGAACTGTATAATCTCAGGGGCCGCAAGGAGCGGTTATATTTTTTTACCCGCAACAGGCTCACTGATATTATCGAGATCAACGAGGTTCCACGGCATACCCTTCTGACGATAAATTCGCTTTCTTAACTTGGGATAATCTCCAACATCGAAATCTAGCCGTTGACCTACCACAATGCATCTTAGCACTGTCTGGCCTGTGTTTAGAAGGGAATGTGCTAAACCACCCGCACGATAACCTAAAAAATCTCCTGCTTTAACCTTATAGACCTCATCTCCAATCGTAGCTTCTGCTTCGCCCTCCAGAATATAAACACATTCATCTTCATGATAGTGCCTATGCAACTCTGTCGTAGCAAAACCGGGTTGGACCTCAATCATATGAAAACCAAAACCGGACAAGCCAGTAAGATCGCCCAAAGATTTGTTGAGTCGGCGAGCATTACTATTAAGGAAGTGCGTTTTTTGAACTCCCTCGTATGCCTCTATTTCCTCTTTTCTGACGATATATTTTTCCATCGCACCTCTCGAAAGTAATCAGGCACCCGAACTGATTGAGAAATCAGCCGAACGTTGCCAAGAATTCAGGAGAATCAACCCTATTGTTGCTGTTGTTCAATCTGTTTCTTACGCTCAGATTCTACCTCCTTGATATATTGATTCATTTGGTCGCCAAACGCTTCAACATCCTGCGGCTTTACTGGAACCTTTGGAGGGTGATTACCGATATTTTGTCCTATCTTTTCAACATGAGTTTCCGCATTCGTGGAAGAGCCCATATTTAATTGTCGAAAAACAAGAAGCCCAACCACTAATAAGGCCGCTAACAGAATAATCATTCTCATGATTTTTTACTCTTGCTGCTCACGTAAAATAAGTTTACTCGCAACTGAGGCAGTTTACCTAATTAAGAAAGAGGTAAGAAAGAGCTAAACTGCCCCTGAACTTAACGATGAATGCTCATTGACGAGCATTCATCATTGCCCAAACAGTACACAGTTTTTCGGATCACAAATCAACACGGTCGAGAGTCATTACCTTTGTCCAAGCTGCTACAAAGTCGTTTACAAATTTCTCTTTGGCATCGTCAGCCGCATAGACTTCCGCCACAGCGCGTAACTCGGAATGCGATCCGAAGATAAGATCCACAGGAGTAGCTTGCCACCTAAGCTTGCCGCTCTTGCGGTCAAAACCTTCATACACACCCTCAGTTTTTGTTGATTTCGACCATCTCGTGGACATATCTAACAAATTGACAAAAAAGTCATTACTCAAGGTGCCCGGTTGGTCGGTAAAAACACCGTATGCCGATTGTCCGGTATTCGCATTCAGGACACGCATTCCACCCACCAAAACTGTCATTTCTGGCACCGTCAAGGTTAACAGGTTGGCGCGATCCACCAACAATTCTGCGGGTGACAGACGATT
>JAIPFG010000031.1 GCA_021736745.1 Pseudomonadales bacterium | reverse complement strand
CTAACCAATCGCAACCGACAATTCTTCCTCTCAGATGCACGGGCGTGTTGGCTGGTTTTAATACGATAGTCAACGCAAGAAGTTGGCCAATATCAAAACGCTCCTGACACTCAAACGCCATACCACATGCACTTAAATTAACCTGCTTGGAATGCGCGTCAATCACCTGGAGTTTATCGTAATCCATCTCCATTTCCGCAGCGAGAATATCCATTTTTTTATTCAACAGACCGATAGCGTTCGCTGCCATGGGGTTACTTTGCCAAAGTACGTTGAGCGCTGCCGTGAGTTCACGATCTATCGATTTTAGCAGGTTAATTGAGGTAATTTGGACTTTACCGGCCTCTTTCGAAGTCGTATCGGTTTCTTGCAAGTCGGCCAATTGATAGCGCAACCCCACCAGATCATCGATGCGGAAGTAGCGTCTTCTGTCAGGTCTATCCATTTGGCGAGCCTCTTAAAGTTGAGTTGGGTAGCAACGCGGGTACAGGCCTAAAAAACTTCATCGGGGGTTAGTGTAAAAGTACGATCAAGGTTCAACTCCCTAATTAATCCTGGATCAATCTGCTGCATTTTTTTCAGCTCATCACTGGTTTCATGATCCAGCCCCTGATGAATCACAATTTCCACTCGACGGTTGCGTGCCCGATGATTTTCAGTGTCGTTCGCCACGATAGGCTTAGTATCAGCAAAACCAGTCACCATAAAACGGTTTTCATCGAGCGTGTTTCCTGAAAACAACTCATGAGCCACAGATAAAGCTCGCGCAGAAGACAAATCCCAGTTGGACCGAAATACCGATGTTGAAATCGGCACACTATCCGTATGCCCTTCAACCGACACTTGCCCCGGAACATCTTTCAGTACGTTTCGCACCATGGCCATGACCGGTCGAAACTGGCGTCTTAACTCCGCCGACCCCGAGGGAAAGGAACCTTGCTCCCGGATACGGATAATAATTCGCCGCCCCCGCGTCTCCACATCCACTTTCCCGGAACTGATCTCTTTCTTGAGCGCATTTGCTAAATTTCGTGCATCATCTTCAGTCTCTTTAATCAGTGCTTGCAACTTCTCCTTCAGTAACTGCTTGGCTAACTCTTCATTAACCGTCACTTCGATATCTGACTGTAGATTCAGCTTTTTTTCCTGTGGCGTCCTCTCACCCACATCTAAACTGCTTTTTGAATCATCCACTGATGATTGCCGAACCTCGTTGATCGGTGTCGGCTCAGGACGCCCCGGGCTAAATTCCTGGGCAATTATGCTAGTCCCTTTCGGTATATCTTTAACATTTATTTGACGTTGTACACCAAAAGCTTCGCGCATGGAGCCCGCCAACTGCTTGAACTTCAACACATCCATCTCAGAAAAAGATAGAAGCAGCACAAAAAAGCACATCAGTAACGACATCAAGTCGGCAAAGGTAGCCATCCATGCAGGTATTCCTACCGGACAATCGGGGCAATCGTCCCTTACTTCAGGCATAACAGCCACTGTATTTTTTGATGAGTAAATTTCTCTCTCATCGAAATAACGCCATCCGTTTCACCGGGCATGATCAGCAATACCACATCTATTCCTGCTGCTTTGTTTCACGTCGAGACGGCGCAAGATAGGTTTTAAGCATAGCGCTGATGACACGTGGATTTTGGCCCGCCTGTATCGCCATCAATGCGTCAATACAAAGTGATTTAATTCGCCCCTCTTCCACTTTCCGCAATTCCAACTTATCCGCAATAGGAATCGCCAACATATTCGCTAACATTGCACCATAGAGCGTGGTCAGCAAAGCGACCGCCATTGCCGGGCCAATGGCTTTGGGATCGTCCATATTCGATAGCATTGCGACCAGGCCCACCAACGTGCCAATCATGCCCATTGCCGGTGCCACATCCCCCATTGCCATAAAAACCTTGGCGCCCCAGCCATGTCTCTCTTCCGTTTGTTTCATCTCTTTGGTCAACATATCTCGCACAACCTCACTGTCATGACCGTCCACTAACATTTTTATCCCTTCCTTAAGGAAAGCGTTATTGACCTCCTTTCCCTCCAGCGCTAATAAACCACCCTTACGCGCCACATCCGCCAACTCAACCACGGCGGGTATCAGATCCTCAATTTTATCCAACTTATAGATAAACGCCTTACCTGCCACTTTTACCGCACCCAAAAACTGGCCAAGAGAAAACTTCATCAACACAACCATTAAACTTCCCGCAATCACGATCAACAAAGACGGGCCGTTGACGAATATTCCCAAAGAACCACCCAGCACCATGGCCATTACGACAATGCCAAATGCTCCGAGCATCCCAATTAAGGTTGCTAAATCCACGCTGTACTCCTAACTCATTTTTTCACAGGGCTAGCATTAGCCTAGCCAAAAATTTAAAGCCGCCAAAGTCTATATCGGTCAAACCAAATCGAACTAAAGAGCCAGCTTTTATTTTCCACTATAAAAGCTTAGTTAACATTAAAAATATCGCTAACTGCTAATTGCCTTTTTAGATTCAAGAGACTGAACAAAAACCGATCTAGATCAAAAACCTCCATTGACCGGCAAGCTTTTGTTAGTTAACGTTGCCTCCGGCTCAATGAAACTCTTATCCGTTGGAATCAAGGCTATGCCAAAGAAACAAAAGGGTTACGATTTTGAAAAAACCCTGAGCGATCTAGAACAGTTAGTGGAGCGCATGGAAAGTGGCGATTTTTCTCTGGAAGAGTCCCTGCAGGCATTTGAACAAGGCATCAAATTAACCCGAGAGTGCCAATCTATGTTGGCTCAGGCTGAGCAAAAAGTGCAAATTTTGATTCAAGGCGAAGATAAGATCAAACTCGAACCCTTTGAATCCCCGGAATAACCGATGGAGATTCAAACCTTTATCCAGCAGTGTCAAGCTCGTAGCAATCTGATTCTTAAGCAAGCTTTACCCAAAGTGGAAGGTGATGCATCACGCCTTTATCAAGCCATGCACTACAGCGTTCTCAATGGCGGAAAGCGTCTGCGGCCTGCGTTGGTTTACGCCACCACCATTGCCCTTAATTGTCCTCTGGAACAGGGTGACACAGCGGCTTGCGCGGTGGAACTGACCCATAGTTACTCCCTTATCCATGACGATTTGCCTGCAATGGATGATGACGATTTACGAAGAGGTCAACCAACTTGTCACATTGCCTACGATGAAGCCACTGCCATTCTTGCTGGTGACGCCTTGCAGGCACTTGCCTTTGAAGTCATCGTGGATAACAAAGGTCCTGCCACCAGTGACGCCAATAAACTGCGCATGTTGAAGGTCTTGGCTGAATCCACCGGCGCGACGGGCATGGTTGCCGGACAAGCAATCGATCTTTACAGTGTTGGCAAACCACTCAGCCTTGAACAGCTTAAACACATGCACAGCTGTAAAACCGGCGCTTTAATAAAAGCCTGCGTAATACTCGGAGCACTCTCTACGAATCAAGCCACAGAAAAACAGCTAGTGGCTTTGGAAAATTTTGCCATCAGTATCGGCTTAGCTTTTCAAATTAAGGATGATATTCTCGATGTGGAAGGAGACACCCAAACTTTGGGTAAAATCCAAGGTGCCGATTTGGCGCTCAACAAACCAACCTATACCTCTATTTTAGGACTGGAAAAAGCCAAAAAGGAAGCCCATCAACAGCATCAAAATGCCATTCATGCTTTGGCAATTTTCGGTTCAGAAGCGGATGCTTTAAGAGAATTGGCAACCTATATTATCGAGCGCAACCGTTAAACCAAGAAAACAAGCGCTTATAGGAAGGGCTAACCTTATTCTGAGCTGAATTAACTATGAACAGGTCAGGGAAACATAGTGTAAAATAACCTGTCTTACTCGATTGATAACCGGCTTACTGCATGTTCGACCAAATACCAAGCACTATTCCCAACACCCCACTGCTCGATAAAATTGAGACGCCGAAAGAACTCAGAGAGCTT
This sequence comes from Pseudomonadales bacterium, assembly GCA_021736745.1. Taxonomy (GTDB): domain Bacteria; phylum Pseudomonadota; class Gammaproteobacteria; order Pseudomonadales; family IMCC2047; genus JAJFKB01. The sequence continues at coordinate 12,031 of JAIPFG010000031.1, read as the reverse complement.
TCTGAGCAACAGCTTCCGGAGCTCGCCCACCAGTTGCGTGAATATCTCCTCTATTGCGTAGGTCAGTCCGGTGGCCATTTCGGAGCAGGGCTTGGCGTGATTGAACTCACTATTGCCTTGCATTACCTCTATAACACCCCTGAGGACAGACTCGTTTGGGATGTTGGACACCAGGCCTACCCACATAAAATCCTGACCGGGCGGCGTCATCAGATGACCAGCATGCGACAAAAAGGCGGCTTAACTGCCTTTCCAAGTCGCGAGGAAAGTCCCTTTGATGCCTTTGGAGTTGGTCATTCCAGTACATCCATCAGCGCCGCCCTAGGCATGGCATTAGCGGCAAAACAACAAGGTCCAAAACGTAAAGTCGCCGCTATCATCGGCGACGGCGCATTAACTGCGGGGATGGCATTTGAGGCCCTCAATCACGCAGCACATACTAAAGCCGACATGCTGGTAATCTTAAACGATAACGATATGTCAATTTCACGTAACGTCGGGGGCTTGTCAAATTATCTTGCCAAAATACTCACCAGCAAGGTTTACCATAATGTCCGTGAAGGCGGCAAAAAGGTATTAAGCAATTTGCCTGGGGCATTGGAAATCGTCCGCCGAACAGAAGAGCACATGAAAGGAATGGTTGTTCCTGGCACTCTTTTCGAAGAAATGGGTTTCAACTATATCGGACCGATCGATGGCCATGACCTGGATATATTGGTACAAACCATCGGCAAAATGATGGTGCTGCCCGGACCTCAGTTTCTGCACATCATTACGAAAAAAGGTAAAGACTTCAAACCCGCAGAAGAGGACCCGGTAGGTTATCACGCCATTAACAAACTCGAACCAAAACCTACCCTCGAATTGGCAAAACCGAAACCGGTAACACCTAAGTACTCCAATATTTTTGGTGATTGGATCTGCGACATGGCGCTTGATGATGAGCGTCTGATTGGCATAACGCCTGCTATGGAGGAAGGATCGGACTTAACCCGTTTCGCTAAGGAGTTTCCTGAGCGCTATCATGATGTTGCGATTGCCGAACAGCATGCGGTCACCTTAGCCGCAGGACTTGCCTGCGAAGGCCTTAAGCCCGTGGTTGCTATCTATTCCACTTTTCTCCAACGTGCTTACGATCAACTGATTCATGATGTTGCCCTTCAGAATCTGGATGTCCTTTTCGCTATTGATCGCGCCGGCCTAGTAGGCCAGGATGGACCCACTCATGCGGGCAGTTTCGACCTAACCTATTTACGCTGCATCCCCAATCTGTTGGTAATGACACCCGCCGATGAAAATGAAACTCGACAGATGCTTTACACCGGCTATATCTATTCCGGACCTGCTGCCGTTCGTTATCCTCGGGGAACAGGCCCTGGAATCCCGGTTAAACAGGATATGTGTGCGCTGGCTCTTGGTAAGGGTGAGCTTCGCCGCGAAGGAAAGCATGTTGCTATTCTGTGTTTCGGCACCTTACTCGGTCAAGCCTTGATCGCTGCCGATGAGCTGAATGCCTCCGTCGCCAACATGCGCTTTGTAAAACCCTTAGATGAAGAATTGATACTGGATCTCGCACGCAGTCACGATTTACTGGTGACCCTTGAAGAGAATACCGTTCTAGGCGGTGCCGGTTCAGCGGTCAACGAGTTCATTGCCGCGAAAGGTCTCAACAATTCCCTGCTTAACTTAGGTTTGCCAGACCGGTTTATTGAGCATGGCAAGCCCAACGAATTATTGCAAGAGTGCGGCCTCGACAACCAAGGCATTTTGAAGGCAATCCAGGAGCGATTGTTCTCCGATAAAGACAACAACACCCTGGAAGGCCAGAGCGCGGTGCGATCCGCCAAGAAGATCAGTTAATCCGAGTTGCTTTAGATAAAGAGGATGACTTACTTAAAAGAGATGGCCTAGCTTACCGGCCTTGGTTTCCAAATACTTTTTATTGTGCGGGTTTTGACCGGTTTGCAGTGGAATTCGCTCCAGCACTTCAATACCAAAACTTTCTAACGCTTGAACCTTTACCGGATTATTGGTCATTAATCGGACACTCTTGATCTTGAGTTGTGCCAACATAGCTTTGCAAATACTGTAATCACGCATATCCGCACCAAACCCTAATTGTTCATTTGCCTCCACAGTATCCGCACCGGCATCCTGCAACTCATAGGCTTTAATCTTGTTCGCCAAACCAATACCACGCCCTTCCTGGCGTAAGTAGAGAATAACCCCACGCCCCTCTTTGGATATCCGCTTTAACGCTTCTTCTAATTGGTGGCCACAGTCACAACGCAGACTAAAAAGTGCATCACCCGTAAGACATTCTGAGTGAATTCGCGCAAGTACTGGCTCGCCATCACCTACATCACCCAAAGTTATTGCGACATGTTCTTTCCCGGAAGAGCTGTCTTCAAAGCCATGAATAGTAAAAACAGCCCATTTAGTCGGTAATTGGGAAGACGCTACGTATTGGATTGACACAGGTGACCTCAGTTAAATTTCGCAGGGCGTGAATTTTACCAGGAGAAAGGTGGAAAAAGCGAACCAAAACTTACGGTACCCGGATACTTCAGGCTGTTGATTTGATCCAAATCGAATTCAATACTTCTGAGTCAAAGTCATCATGCCGTTGTCTTCTGCAATTTCGACATGTCTTAAATACGTCATCCCCAGCAGTGCGTAGACGGGATAAACTCCCTCCAATACTGAGGCTCTGACATTTTTTACCTCTATGCTTCCGATCTTAACGCGGCCTAAGGTTACCGAATATGCTTTAACAAACCCTCCCGCTGTACTGACCTGCCCTAACTCCCCATTCACAAAATCAATGCCCAAACGTCTTGCTTGCTCTGTATTCAGTGCTACCGCCGTAGCACCTGTATCCACTAAAAAAGTAACCGTATGCCCATTAATGCTTCCCGCCGTAAAATATTGGCCAGCTCCATTGATGGTAATCGAATGACTGAGAGATGGCTTTCTTTGATAGCCTCCCGATAACGCACGAGAAAGGGAGAGTTGATGCTCTTTTCCGTCTATCGACAGCGTTGCCTGGGATCGCGAAGTCGCTATCAGTTTGATGCCGTCAGGGCTCGTCTGCCCCACTTTAAGCACCTGCTGCTTTCCTTGGACATCGATCACCGCAGTATCCTTAAAAAGTCCTACCAGAAGCACTTGATGTGCCTCAACCGCATACCCTGAAGGCATCAATGCCAATAACCCAAGCAGCATCCAGCAGTTAACTCGCCACAGCATCTATCCGGTCCCCAGCAAATATACCGTTAACTGTAATCCAATTGCGGCATAAACGCCGGCTAATAAGTCATCCAACATAATGCCAAGACCACCGGGGGCGGATCTGTCAATTTTTGCAATCGGCCACGGTTTAGCGATATCAAACAACCGAAATAAAACAAAACCGATTAAGACCCAAATCCAACCCTTTGGAGCGGCAAACATGGCCACCCAATAGCCCACGATTTCATCCCAAACAATACCGCCATGATCATGTACACCGATATCCTTCGCCGTTCTGCCACAGATTTGAATGCCTATCACAAATGCCACCAGAACTACCAATAAATAACTGGTCCAATGTAGGTGCTGTAACAGTAAGTAGAGCAAGACACCTACCAAGGTGCCAAAAGTACCTGGAGCAAAAGGTGCTGCACCGCTGCCAAAACCAAACGCCAGGAAATGCGTGGGGTTACGCCAGATACTCGCAGGAACGTCATTCATACGCCAACGGCTCCTCATGAGAAATGTTGGTAGCCAATAGGGGAATCAATACCGATAATTTCACCCTGAGCATTATATAGCCTAACGCCTGGCTTTTCGTCTATAGAGCCGATGCAGGTTATCGGCATTACAAATTTTTGGGCCAGAATTTCCAGCTGTCTCACCTTCGCTGGGGCGACACAAAAACAGAGTTCATAATCATCACCTCCGGTTAAGGCAAAATCAACGGCCTGTTGCCGCCCAAAAAATGAGACGGATTCTGAGGAAAGGGGTAATTTTTCAATATCAATTCGAGCGCCCAAACCGCTACGATCCACAATATGTCCAATATCAGCTAACAAGCCATCGGAAATATCGATAGCGGCATGCGCCAAGCCACGTAGTTGTTGACCGAACGAAACTCTGGGCTGAGGTTCTGTAAAACGTCTTTGCAAGTATTCATCATGCCCGGTGAAATCAGGGTTTTGAAGAAGGCTTAATCCTCCGGATGCGTCTCCGAGATAACCCGTGACATAGATTAAATCTCCAGCTTTTGCGCCATCACGGCGTAACGCCTGACCAGTCGGAACATAACCCTGTACCTGAATACTGATGGTTAAAGGCCCGCGCGTGGTATCTCCGCCGACCAGGACAATTCCATGAGCATGGGCTAACGTCAACAAACCACGGCTAAATTCTTGGAGCCACTCCCTTTCCGCCGTGGGCAGGGTCAATGCAAGAGTGAACCAGGTTGGCTCGGCACCCATGGGGGCGAGAACACTAAGATTAACCGCCAGGCTACGATAACCTATATCGTAAGGGCTAGCATTCACGGGGAAATGGACTCCTGCCACCAGAGTATCAACTGCGACAATCAAATCATGATTCGGGCGGGGGGAAATAATAGCACCATCATCACCGATACCTAGAATCAAGTCGGCATGTTGTTTCTGCGCGACAGTATCGTCAAAGTACTGTTTGATTAACTCAAATTCGGAGATACCCATAGCGGCTTATGAGAGTCAGTCCGGTTATATTTCGTTACTACGAAGTTCACGCGCTAACTTATCGAGCACACCATTTACGTATTTATGCCCATCAGTCGCACCAAAGGCCTTAGTCAAATTTACGCCTTCGTTAATAATGACTTTATAAGGCACATCCTTACGGTCTGCTAACTCATAGGCCCCAATGCGTAAAATAGTCAACTCGATAGGCGTTAATTCATTAAGTGCGCGATCCAAATGTGGCGTAATCAGGTCATCAAGGCGGCTGACTTGAGCAGGAATCCGATGTAATAGTTCACAGAAATATTCCTGGTCAACCACCTTCATATCATTATCTTCACGAAACTCCGCTTCAACAGAAGACAGCGAGGCATCAGCCATTTGCCACTGATAAAGTGCCTGCAAAGCTAAACGCCTTGCCTTTTGCCGGGCGGCAGGACTCATTTTTTTAGTTTTTTTGCTAGCGTTAGATGGTTCCACAGTCGCCAACATCAGGACTTCATATTACGCAACAAACTAACCATTTCCAGCGCTGTAAGCGCGGCTTCTTCTCCCTTATTGCCAGCTTTCGTGCCAGAACGTTCGATTGCCTGCTCGATACTATCAACCGTTAAAATACCAAAGGCAACGGGCAGACCGGTAGCCAGCGAAATTTGCCCAAGTCCCTTAGTACATTCGCCAGCGACATAATCAAAATGTGGAGTACCGCCACGAATCACAGCGCCTAAAGCTATGACAGCATCGTAGTTACCGCTATTAGCGGCATGCTGGGCAGCAAGTGGAATTTCAAATGCACCCGGCACCCGGATGACCGTGAGGTTACTCTCGGACACACCATGGCGTTTTAAAGTATCCACCGCACCGGAAAGCAAACTTTCTACCACAAAACTGTTAAAACGCCCTACGATCAACGCAAACCGCGCCGTGGTTGCCGAGAAATCGCCCTCAATTGTTTTCATCATTTTTTCCATTCCAATTAATTATCAAAAATTTCCAACCACTTTCCCCACAAGAAAGTACTCTCACCAATAATTTTAAACCCGTTAAGCAAAACCATTATCGCGTAACTTGGCTAAATCTAAACCGCTACCTGCTTCAGGGTCGGCCGCTTTTTCTCCCAACATCAAACGTTCCAGGTAACGTGCGATTAAATCAACCTCTAAATTCACCTGAGTTCCAACCTGATAACCACCTATTACTGTTTCTTTTGCTGTATGAGGAATAATATTAATCTCAAAATTGGCGCCAGAAACTCCATTAACCGTCAAACTGGTACCATCAATACAAATCGAGCCTTTTTCCGCAATATATTTGGCTAATTGCGACGGTGCCCGGATAGTAAATTTAATCGAACGGGCATCATCACGTCGACTAACAACTTCACCAATACCATCGACATGTCCGGTCACCAAGTGTCCGCCCATGCGAGTTTCCGGCGTCAAGGATTTCTCTAAATTGACCGTAGCACCCACTTTAGCGAACCTAAAACAGGTGCGATCAATAGACTCCCTTGACACATCAGCCCAGAAACCATCTCCAGGTAATTCCACCACGGTTAGGCAAACACCATTCGTAGCAATGCTATCGCCCAGTCTGACATCGTCCATTTTCAATATGCCAGTTTTAACATAGAGGCGTACATCCCCTCCTCTCGCCTCCATTGCGCCAATCTTACCGACAGCCTGAATAATTCCTGTAAACATTTATCCTTTAACCCTCAATTCTGCTCATTTAAGGTGCCACTGACAGCGGCAACTATAGCATTAATCCGCAAATCCTCTCCAACATTACGTACGTCTTTGATCTCTAATTTAATCTGATCAGACATGCTTTCCAGACCCGGCAAATGGAATAGGCCACGGGCCTCCCCACCCAGTAGCTTTGGTGCCACATATATTACCAGCTCATCCACAAGCCCTTGCTGCAAAAAAGCGCCACTCAGCGTAGCTCCAGCCTCCACCAGCACCTCATTACATTCACGCCGCGCCAACTCTTTTAATACTGCCAGGAGGTCAACCCGCCCGGTAGTGGAAGAAAGCGTTAATGTTTCAACACCTTGTCCCGAAAGCGCGGTACGTGCATTATTCTCCTCTGCCCCAACCACTAATACATCTCCAGGTTGAGATAAGAGTTTTGCCCTAACCGGAATACGAAATTGAGAGTCCAACACCACCCGCAAGGGTTGATGCATAACCACTTCCTCTGCATTATCCAACCCCAACTCCTCACTACGGACAGTTAAGGATGGGTTATCCAATGAAACGGTGCCGACCCCCGTAATAATAGCCGAGCTACGCGCTCTTAATCGCTGTACATCCGAACGCGCTGCCGCCCCGGTTATCCATTGACTTTCACCGCTGGCCATTGCAGTACGGCCATCTAAACTCATCGCAAGTTTACAACGCACTAAGGGTAACTCCTGCCGCATGCGCTTTATGAACCCTGGATTGAGCGCTTTTGCTTGTTGTTCCAACACGCCATTTACCACTTTAATTCCAGCCTGCCGGAGCTTTTCAAAGCCCTGTCCAGAGACTAAAGGATTGGGATCTTGCATGGCACAAACAACCCGACTTATTCCTGCTGCGATCAGTTGGTCAACACAAGGAGGCGTTTTGCCGGTGTGGCTACAAGGCTCCAGGGTAACATAGGCCGTGGCGCCTCGTGCTTCCTCACCGGCAACCTTCAGTGCCTCTATTTCGGCGTGCCTTTCACCCGCTTTACGATGCCAACCCTCAGCGACAATTTGGTCTTCCTTTACCAAAACACAACCAACCCTCGGGTTAGGGTCTGTCGTATACAAACCGCGCTTGGCAAGCTGCAGTGCCCGCGCCATGTAAACTTCATGAATAGTTTCCATGATCATCCTCTATTCACTTTTGGCCAATCGCTCAATTTCTTCACGGAATTGATCTAAATCCTGGAAATGCCGATAGACCGAAGCAAAGCGAATATAGGCCACTTCGTCCAATTCTTTTAATTGTTCCATGACCATTTCACCCACCATCAGAGACTCCACTTCTCTTTCGCCCAGCGCTCTCAACTTATGCTTCATTTGGCTGATCGCTGTTTCTATCTGCTCAACACTGACAGGGCGCTTTTCCAAAGCGCGCAGCATGCCGTTACGTAATTTTTCCTCATCAAAAGGAACACGACTTCCATCCTTTTTCACCAACCGGGGCATCCAAAGTTCTGCTGTTTCAAAGGTGGTAAAACGCTCACCGCATTGTACGCACTCACGACGGCGCCGGACCTGCTCACCCTCAGCCACCAATCGTGAATCGATCACCTTGGTATCATCCGCGCGACAAAAAGGACAATGCATATCAAAAACCCCTGGACACAAAGGAATTTATTGTAACAGGACTCAAACCTACGACAAACAAGCTCATTAGCCTATCCGGTATTACATCATCCGGTGGATTGAGTTAAATCAACTTTTGCATTAACCTAGCGCTCTTTGTCATTAGCAGGATATCTACTCGTATGGCGCAGTATGCATACACATTAAACAGGGTTTCCAAGATTGTTCCTCCCAAGCGCGAAATCCTAAAAAATATTTCATTGTCTTTTTTCCCTGGCGCAAAAATTGGCGTCTTAGGCCTCAATGGTTCCGGAAAATCCAGCCTACTGAAAATAATGGCGGGCGTAGATAAAGAGTTTGATGGTGAGGCACGGCTCTCACCGGAATTAAAAGTAGGCTATTTACCTCAGGAACCGGCCTTAGACCCTAATAAAGATGTCCGCGGCAATGTTGAAGAAGGGCTCGGTGAAGCCTTTAGTGCACTCGCCGACCTGGACAAGGTTTACGCCGCCTATGCTGAACCTGATGCGGATTTCGATAAGCTGGCAAAAGAACAGGCACGACTGGAGGACATTATTCAGGCCAGCGATGCACATAACCTGGAACACAAGATGGAAGTCGCTGCTGATGCGCTACGATTACCGCCCTGGGATGCTGATGTAACCAAACTCTCCGGTGGAGAAAGACGACGTGTTGCACTTTGCCGCCTGCTCTTATCAAATCCGGATATGCTTCTGCTGGATGAACCGACCAACCACCTTGATGCCGAAAGTGTCGGCTGGCTGGAACGTTTTCTCCATGAATTCCCTGGTACTGTCGTCGCCATTACCCATGACCGTTATTTCCTCGACAATGCCGCGGGATGGATTTTGGAATTGGACCGTGGTCGTGGTATTCCCTATGAGGGTAACTATTCCAGCTGGCTGGAACAAAAAGAGCAGCGCTTAGCCAACGAGGAGAAACAAGAAGCCGCTCATCAAAAAACTATTAAAGCGGAATTAGAGTGGGTCCGCGCCAACCAGAAAGGGAGACAGGCGAAAAGTAAGGCCCGACTGGCGCGCTTTGATGAATTAAACTCTCAAGATTTCCAGAAACGTAGCGAAACACAGGAAATCTATATTCCTCCTGGCCCGCGCCTAGGCGATAAAGTGATTGAACTCGAGAATGTCAGCAAAGCCTTCGGCGAACAGTTACTGATGGATAACCTAAGTTTTAAAATCCCGCCGGGAAGTATTGTTGGCGTCATCGGTGGCAACGGCGCGGGTAAATCAACACTGTTTAAAATGATATCCGGCGTTGAGCAACCAGATTCCGGGGAAATCACCTTGGGAGAAACTGTCAACCTCGCTTATGTTGACCAGATGCGCGATCTTGACGGTAGCAAAACCGTCTGGGAAGAACTATCTAATGGGCAGGACGTGATACAGATCGGCAATTATCAAATTCCCTCACGCGCCTATGCCGGCCGTTTTAATTTCAAAGGGGGGGATCAGCAGAAGTTTGTCAAGGATCTGTCCGGTGGTGAACGCAACCGACTGCACTTAGCCAAACTTTTAAAACAAGGTGCCAATGTGCTGTTGCTCGATGAACCAACAAATGATTTGGATGTGGAGACCTTACGTGCCCTGGAAGAGGCGTTATTAGCCTTCCCCGGCTGCGCCATTGTCATTTCACACGACCGTTGGTTTCTCGACCGAATTGCTACCCATATCTTAGCCTTTGAAGGTGACAGTCAAGTGGTATTCTTTGAAGGTAACTACAGCGAATACGAAGTGGATCATAAGAAAAGAACCGGAGGCGACGATCAACCGAAAAGAATGCGATACAAGCGTTTAGCCTAACAACACGGCAGCTTTTTTCAGTCCGAACTCAAGCGGCTAAGCCACAGGCGTCTTTACTCAGCAAGAATACCTGTGGCTGCCGGCTAAAGAACAGCCAATGCTTCACTAAGCTTGGATATCCCGACAATCTCCATACCCTTCACACCATTCTTAGGCACATTCGCTTTTGGTACAATAGCTCGTTTGAATCCATGTTTAACGGCCTCTTGTAATCGCTCCTGGCCACTAGGTACCGGGCGAATCTCTCCGGATAGCCCGACTTCGCCAAAAGCGATAAGGTCACGCGGCAACGGTCTATCTTTAAAGCTGGAGACAACCGCCAGCAAAAGCGCCAAATCAGCACTGGTTTCCAGCACTTTAACTCCGCCGACAACATTTACAAAAACATCCTGGTCACCTAGGTGCAAGCCTGCATGACGATGCAAAACCGCAAGCAACATGGATAAGCGATTCTGATCCAACCCCAGGGTTACACGTTTAGGGTGGCCAAATTGACTTTGATCCACTAATGCCTGAATTTCAACCAGCAAAGGACGAGTGCCTTCCCAAACAACCATGACGAGGCTACCTGCGGCTAGCTCCTCTGCCCTTGAGAGGAATATCGCGCTGGGGTTCTTAACCTCCCTCAACCCCATCTCCATCATCGCAAACACACCTAGCTCATTGACCGCACCAAAGCGATTCTTGATACCACGTAATGTACGGAAACGACTATCACTGGTACCTTCCAGCATGATCGAGCAATCAATCATATGCTCCAACACCTTGGGCCCAGCCAAACTACCATCCTTTGTGACATGTCCCACCATAAATACCGCAGTGTCCGTTTGCTTGGCAAAACGCGTCAGATAAGCGGCACTTTCGCGCACCTGAGACACACTGCCTGGAGCCGAACTAATATCAGCCAAATGCATTACCTGAATACTGTCTATAACCAATAATTTGGGCTTATGCTGCTGGGCAGTTGTACAAATGCTTTCCACGCTGGTTTCAGAAAGGAGTTTAAGACGGTCCGTTGGCAACTGTAATCGCTTGGCTCTGAGCGCCACCTGCTGCAAGGACTCTTCCCCCGTAACATAAAGTGCATCGAGCTTAGTCGCCAGATGACAAAGAGTTTGTAACAGCAAGGTACTCTTACCGGCACCAGGATGACCGCCAATGAGCACCACAGAACCCGGTACTATCCCACCGCCCAGAACACGATCAAACTCTTCTATATCTGTGGTAATGCGGGGAAGATCTGCTAAATTGATCTCATCAAGTTTTTGCACCGCTGAACGTTTTCCGCCGTAACCTTCGAACTCTACTTGGGCGACGGTAGCAGCAGGCAATCTGAATTCGGTAATGGTATTCCAGCCATTACAGTCGGCGCATTGTCCTTGCCATTTGGAATATTCAGAGCCGCAGTCTGAACAAACATAGGCTGTTTTTGTTTTTGCTTTAGCCATCCTGTCAGCAGTTTAGCCTAATCCTCAGTATGATAGGGCTCACTGAGCTCGTGTACGGCATCAATAAACACCTTGGCGTGATCCGGGTTAGCGAACTGGGAAATACCATGTCCCAGGTTAAACACATGACCACTACCGGAACCATAACCGTCAAGTATCGATGCGACTTCCTGGCGAATACGTTTAGGTTCGGCAAACAACATGAAAGGATCCATATTCCCTTGTAAAGCAACCCGGTCACCAACGCGCCGACGCGCTTGCCCGATATCGGTGGTCCAATCCAGGCCCAAACAGTCTGCGCCAGTCTGCGCCATCGGCTCAAGCCACTGCCCGCCTCCTTTGGTAAACAAAATCACCGGCACCTTTCGCCCCTCATTTTCCCGTATCAAACCCTTGACGATCTGCTGCATGTAATTGAGAGAGAATTCTTGGTAACATGGCCCGCTTAGCACACCTCCCCAAGTATCAAATATTTGTACCGCCTGGGCTCCTGCCCTTATTTGCGCGTTGAGATAGGAAATAACCGACTGTGCGAGCACATCCAGCATCCGATGCATAGCTTCTGGCTGCCTGAACATGAATTCTTTGACAAAACGAAACTCTCGTGTTGAACCACCCTCGACCATATAGGTTGCAAGGGTCCAAGGGCTGCCAGAAAATCCAATCAGAGGAACCCGTCCATTAAGCTCGCGCCGAATAGTACGTACCGCGTTCATCACATAG
>JAIPFG010000030.1 GCA_021736745.1 Pseudomonadales bacterium | reverse complement strand
TCACCCCACTTGAAATTGTCACCGGTTATGCTGCTTTCGCCAATGGAGGCTACAAAATTACCCCTTATTTTATTGACGCTATACTGGACAATAACGGGGAGGTGGTTTTTCAGGAAACACCAATGACCGCTTGCCCTGAATGCGAACCGGAGCAGGCCGCTCAAGAAAGCGAGCAACATCAGCATAAAATTGAAGGGCAACTCGAAGCAGCTCTTCTAAGGGAAATGTCATCTGACCAAAACGCCAATGAACACCCCCCAGAAAACACCCAGAAGATCATAAATGGTAGTGCTTTCCTAACAGAAATACAGATCAAACCGCTGAAGATGAAGGTACTACCTGCAAAGCGCGTCATCGAACCCCGTGTTGCCTATATCATCAATTCTATCTTGAAAGATGTCATCAGGCTCGGCACCGGCAGACGAGCACGCAGCCTTGGCCGAGGTGATCTCGGTGGAAAAACCGGCACTACCAATGATCAAAAAGACGCTTGGTTTTCCGGCTTCAATCAAAACGTGGTCACCACAACCTGGGTTGGGTTTGATCAGCCACAAACACTTGGAACAAGGGAGGTTGGCGGTTACGCCGCGTTACCCATCTGGATCGATTTTATGAAAGACGCCCTTGCCGGAACTCCGGAGACCATACAACAACAACCGAATAATTTAGTAACCTTGAGAATCGATCCGAGTAATGGCTTACGTGCCTGGCCGGGACAACCGAATGCGATTTTTGAAATTTTCCGAGCAGAATATGCACCCACTGAAACATCTCGCGCATCAGAACTTTCCCATGAACTAATTGATGATAATGAGAATATTACTGAGCAACTATTCTAAACCCAAAAAAAGCAAAAGAATCAATCCACAAAAAAGCCCCAATCAGAAAACCTTGAATGGGGCTTTAGTCAATTTAACGAAATACGATTTAACGCGAAATAACAACGCGTTAAGAGCAACCTATCAATAAATTAGGCTTTTGTGCGGCTTCCAAAACGCTTATTAAAGCGATCAATTCGACCGCCACGGTCAACCACTTTCTGTTTGCCTGTGTAAAAAGGATGGCAGCTTGAGCACACATCAACATGAATATCTTCACACAAGGTTGATCGCGTGTTTAACTGATTGCCACAACTGCAAGTGACCGAAATTTCTTTATATTCAGGATGAATGCCCTGTTTCATGCTCTTAACCTCTACTTAAGTATACCGCCACTCAATACCGAGCCTTTTTATACCAAGGCCCCAAATTACTAAGCACCGCATACAATGATATAATCCGGCCCTGACAGTCAATTTTATCTTCACACCCAAGGCCTTCAATTGGGACGCGCAATAATACCAGAACGGTATTGAGAATCAACCAGTCAATGCAAGACTATCGGTTATCATTTTTCCACAAAAAAGTTCTTAACCATTGATTGGTCTCAACGCCCAGGATGTAAAGATCTCACCCCCATCTATCTGTCGAAGCTGCATCGCCATTCAGTGAAAGATTATCCAGCCACCGGGGGTGATACTCCACGAAATCCCTCAAAATATTTGGATAAGGGACATCCTGAAAAGATCCTCGCTGGTGCACGTACTCCATATGCTGACGGCCGCTACAGTCAAACTCCTGTAACAGTGAATCATGCTTCCCATCAAACTCCAGAGTATGCACCCCAAAGCGCTCACACAGACTTTTATTAAAAGCCGGTGTCGCTTTAACCCACTGGTCATTGAGATAAAGTTCGGTATAACTATGCCATCGATAAAGGTTGCTACCGACTAAGGCATCTAATTTTTCTGTTGTTAGATGGTTTTTTACGTCGGCATAACCTACCCGCGCTGGAACCCCCAAAACTCGCGCACCAGCCGCCAACAGTGCCGCTTTGGGTATACAAAACCCACGCCCTTCGAGCAGACAATTACTAGCTCGATAATAGGATTCCTCTCGACCAACAAAATAGGGGTCGTAGATTATTCCGTCCCTAATCGCAAGATACAGCATGATTACCGACTCAACCTCTCCACTGGCGTTTGCGGTTTCCTTCTGGACAAAATCAATAATGGCAGGGTGAGTGCTGTCGATAAAACTACTTGGTAGTAAATATTCAGAGCTGGCGCCAACCCCATTATTCTCGGTATTTTGTTGCATTAAATTATCCTCAACGTTACGACCACTTTCTCTATATGATCGACTTAACTCGAACCTATATTCCCCAACCTTTCTCGCATCCCCAGCCTTGATAGTATATATTGAGATGGAGACTCACAATATAAGACTAATAAACTTCCCAGTATATAATATGTCAACTCCAGAAATTCTTTCCGTGATTAAAGCTTTTCGTGTTTTATCCGCATTTGACGGGAGAAGAACAATTTTAACCACCGCTGATATTGCCAAACATGCAGGCATGAACAGCAAAACGGTACATCGATTCCTAATGACTCTAGAAAATGTTGGTGCCATTTCACGCGTAGGCCGAGGCCAGTTTAGTCTTGGGATGACACTTGCGGATCTTGGCAGCCAAGTTTCGGTTCATAATGTTTTGTCCGAAGCGGTCATGAAACATCTAGACCCCCTCGCGGAATTGTTGAACGAGTCCGTTCAGGTCGCCGTGCTGGATGGCCAGAATATCGTGAGTATTGCACATATACCCTCCCGACATTCTTTGAGCATCGGCATTCGAATTGGCAAACGCTGGCCAGCCTACTGCACCGCTGTCGGAAAAATGTTGCTGGCAGACCTAGACGATTCTGAACTCAATAAATATATTCAGAGTATTCATTTTGAGCCCCGCACGTCAAATACTATTACTAGTGCGAAAAGCCTCACCAAGCATCTTATGCAAGTTCGCAAACAAGGATATGCTATAAATGATCAGGAGAGTGAGCGGGGCATGCGGGGTATTGCCGTTCCCATAATGAATACTAAATCGGCCACTATTGCTGCATTGTCTGTATCTGGTCCGATCGCACGCTTGCGCATGAGCAACCTCATGCGTGCCAAGGAGGACTTAGAGCACGTAGCTCGGCAAATTACACAAACACTGTATGGTGGTTCCGTCGACTAATTATCAATCAACAGAAGCCTGAGTCCGCTTTTCAAGACGCGCCCACTCTTTATCAATACCACTCTGAATTTCCGCAATATCCTGTTCGGAAAGATGCTTATACCGCTTTTGCTGGCTGAGATATTCATTCACCGGCATCGATTTTTTGGTATGGTTTAATGTATATTTAACACCATCCTCCACCTCGTACAGAGGGAATACACCTGAATCCACCGCCAAACGAGTCACTTTAATCCCGGCATTATCTGCCACGCCCCACCCCGCAAGACAGGGAATCAATACAATCAGAACCTTGGTGCCACGAATATTTTTGGCTTTTTCCACTTTTCTGACAAAATCTTCAGCATGACCAGCACTGGCTGTAGCAACATAGGGAATGTTATGGGCTGCCAGTATTTCTACAATATTTTTCTTTGGTGTTAACTTCCCGGCTGGCGTAGAACCTGTTACCGCCTGCAATGGCGTCGAGGAACTCTTTTGACCACCCGTGTTCATATAGCCCTCATTATCAAAGCAGATATAAAGAATATCTTCGTTCCGCTCGACAGCCGAGGAAAGTGCTTGAAAACCAATGTCGTAGGTACCGCCATCACCGGCAAGGCACAGCACTGTCGTATCCGGCTTTCCTCTAGCCACTAATGAGCGTTTTACACCGCTAGCCGAAGCCGCAGCAGCCTCTAAGGTGGTATGAAAGGTAGGAATTGACAGAGAGCTGTTAGGATATCCTCCGCAGATAATAGCACCACAGGAGGGGGGAACTACCGCAACCGCATCGGTTCCTACAGCATTGACAATAATTCTTATCGACAACGATTCAATACAACCTGCACAGGCAAAATGGCCAGACTTAAATACGCCTTCATCTTTGTACTCTATATATCTCATAGCTCTATTCCACCCAAATCGATGCGACAACGGGATCATTGTCGGCATAGCGCAATACCAATTCTTGAATTTTGGCTGGTGTCACATTCACTCCGCCAACTCCAGCCAATAAGCCATGCACCTTCGGCCCATCCTGCAAGCCATAAAGCGCCGCTTTAATTTCCTGATGTAAAATACCGCCCAGGCCAGGCGAATAATTCCTGTCCAGCACAATGACATTTGCAATTCCCTTGAGCGCCTCGATCACCTGATCATTGGGAAAAGGCCTAAACAGTCTTACTTTCACCAGTCCAACCGAGTGACCCTGTTCACGCAGCGCATCAACTGCTTCCCGAGCTGTACCAGCCATACTACCAAGCGTTACCAAAACTAACTCAGCACCATCCGTACGATATTCCTCGATTACACCATAGTTACGCCCGGTTAACTCCATCCAGGCAGAATGCGCTGAATCACAAGCGGTAAATGCATTATTCAGCGCCTCACCCATTTCACGTCGAACACGGTTGTAAGTGGCTTGATCGACTGGCGCACCAAATGACTGGCCTCGATCTGGATCCAACATGTTTGGAATGGAATATTCCGGTAAGAAATCATTCACGCAGGCTTGCGAAGGCACTTCTACCGATTCCATTGCATGTGATACGTAAAATGCATCATGATTCACCATCACCGGCATACCAATTTCTTCAGCGATTCTGAACGCCTGGATCACGGTATCAATTGACTCCTGCGGAGACTCTGTATATAGCTGAACCCAGCCGGTATCGCGCTGCGACAAGCTGTCCGTTTGATCAGGCCAAAACGCCCATGGAGACGCCACCGTTCGATTCACATTAACCATCACAATTGGCGCCCTTGCGCCTGCTGCATAATGCAGCAACTCATGCATGAGCAATAAGCCTTGCGATGATGTCGCGGTAAACACCCGAGATCCCGTCAAGGATGCCGTGATACAGGCAGACATCGCGGAGTGTTCTGATTCCGGAGCGATCACCTCAGCGGTAATTTCGCCGGCGGAATGGAATTCGGTAATTTTTTCCAGGATAGGCGTCTGCGGAGTAATTGGGTATACCGGTATTACATGTGGTCGCGCCAGCCTCACGCCCCACGCCACCGCATGGTTACCGCTCAATAACATTGGAGTACTATCACCAGCCATTAGAGTTCCTCCCGCATAATAATTGTTCCTGTAGGACATTCTGCCGCACAGAGGCCACAACCTTTACAGTAGTCAGTTTTCACCTCATACCCCTTTTCCAGCTTTGTAATGGCCATATCCGGACAATAGTAATAACAGTTATCGCAGAAAATACAGTTACCACAGCTAAAACAACGGTCCGACTCCACTGCGGCTTGTTCAACCGTTAACCCTCGTTGCACCTCAACAAAACTCTTAAGCCTCACTTCCAGTAACTCAGCATTCTGGATTTCACGCCGGGCCTCGCTGTGGTAATGAGTATTAATTGCCTTATACGGGACTTCTGTTTTTTCAGACGAATTCGTCATTGGCACTTTATTTAGAAAATCTACAATATCTTTAGCCGCTCGCTTACCCATACCTACGGCCTGAGTTACGAATCGATCCAGGCTGGCAAAATCACCACCGGCAAAAACACCTTCGATGCTGGTTTTATGCTGCCTGTCGATGGAGACTACCGGAGAATCCTCGGATGACAATGATGCCCATTGGTCCAGGGCAACCTCCTGCCCTAAGGCTGGCACAATCAGGTTAGCTTTAATTTTAAATTCTGTTCCTTTCATCGGCTCAATCTTGAACTGCCCTCTCACTGCCCCTGGCTCAAACTCAACCCGAATACAGTTCAGCTCAAGTACTCCAGTGTCATCCACGGTTACGGATTGCAGCATCGCACCATCGAGAAACTTGACATCTTCTTCTTTGGCTTCAATCACTTCTTCACGTTGAGCAGGCATTAATGCCTCTGGCTCAAGCGACAGCACACTCACCTGCTTGTCGAATCGGCGTGCTGTTCTGGCAACATCCATCGCTGCACTACCACCACCGATAACCACCACATGATCACCAATTTGGATGCCTTCACCCATATTTGTTGCGGCTAAAAATTTTGCGCTATCCATCACCCAAGGCTGACTGTAATCCAAGCCCGGTAATTTTTTCGAACGGCTTGCACCAATTGCCAGATACACCGCATCAAATTGTTCTCGTAACTTTTTTACGGCAGCCTCATCGATTTCACCCACCCCGGTTTTGACCTCGACACCCAGGTCGACAATGCGCTTGATTTCACCATCCAACACTTTCTTAGCCAAACGGTAGGAAGGAATGCCATATCGCATCAAACCGCCTAATTGATCGTTTGCTTCGAATAGTGTGACAGCATAACCACGACGCCGAAGCTGATAGGCTGCCGATAATCCTGAGGGCCCGCCACCAACCACAGCAATTTTTTCTTTTTTGCTGATGCTCGTTTCTGGAATTGCCCATTTTTCGTCCAACGCCACATCGCCAACAAAGCGCTCCAGGCTACAAATAGCTACTGCTTCATCCATTTCTTTGCGATTACAGGGAGTTTCGCAGGGATGATGACAAATACGCCCGGCGATTGCTGGAAAAGGATTGTTATCCATCAGGGTCAACCAAGCAGCATGGTAATCCTTAGCTTTTATCTCTTGAATCCAGGTAGCAATTTCGCCATTTACCGGACAGGCATTGTGACAAGGCGAAGGAGTATTCAGATAATTAGGAAGCTCACTACGCCAAGTACCCGTCATGTTGACTTCCGTGGTTCTCGTGGTCCACAAAGGTGAAGGTGAAGTACTCATCTGTTAAATCCTCGTCTCAAACACTTCCTGTGTCAGCTCATAAGCTTCCTGGCAAGACGCCAAATTTTCCGGCTTCTTAACGGGAGCGGTTTCTTCCACAACCTGCTTAAGCTTAGCCATAGAAGGCTGGCCTAAAGCGCCGGCAAAAGCACCCAAAAGTGCTGAGTTAATAATGCGTCCCATCCCATTTTTTTGGGCAATGCCAATACCGTCAATTGTAATAATTTTATAGTCACCTAAAGACTCGTAAGCCTCCGGAGAACGTCTTGAATTAACCACAACCAATGTGTCCCGATCAGCAAACTGTGAAAGCAATCCCGGTAAAAGACTATCATCGAAACAGAGTATGGCTCCTGCGCGCTCAATACTGCAGCGGCGCCGAATAGGCTTATCGTCAACCAGTAAAAATGAATTCACCGGAGTGCCTCGTCTTGCACCGCCATAGGTAGCAAAAGTCTGCACAAATTTACCTTCCGCGAAGAAGGTTCTGGCCAATAGGTTGCCAGCGGTTTGAGCGCCCTGGCCTCCTCGGCCTTGAATAAGTATCTCAAGCATGCGGTTTAATCCCAACTGATTGCTTTCAATGAATGAGTTATATTACCAACCCTGTTTACTGGCCTGACTACTCGCCTCGTTTGCTGAGCCCTGACCACGAATGGGTGTCCTGGGTATCGCAAACCCTCTCGTTTGAGCAGCTCGTGTAATAATGACCGCCTTGGATAACCAGCCTGCCATCGCCGCCAGCAAACCCGCGGCGGGCACAAGAACTACACGTAATTCAGAAGCGAACGTCACAATCACTAATAGGATGATTGGTAACAAATGCCCCCCTACCAGAAACAGAGATCGGATGTTATTAATTGCAGCACAGCTGGCCTGTGGCGCCCCACTCTGTTGCAGCCCCTTTGAATAGCGCGACCAGGTAATCAGCCTCAGTATTAACAACACAGCGAAGACAGCCAGCAACGCCTCACTTGCTAACGCCTGAAAACATATGGCCAAACCCATTCCTTCGGTCAGGCCTGTCGCGAGAATATAGGGGGTTAAGGATGGATGTGCCCAAGAAGGAATCCCCTTGGCACCTCGCAACATCCGGGCCTGGCAATAGAGATAACCGGCAGCAATAATACCGATAACTGCCGCCACAGACGATTGCGGATAGTAAAATATGGTCAACGCACCCAACAGAAACATGGGGATTGCCAAAATCCCTTCGCGTGTCATCCAGGAAGTTTCGGGGTGGAAAAACAGATTCATCGAGCGCCAGGGTCGTCCGATCTCCAGCCACACCATAAACAAACCAAATCCAACACATGCCAACCCTAGTATTATCGCCCCAAAATAGGGGTATCCGAATAAGGCTAGCAGCGCGGTCGTAATCAATAAGCCGGTACCCGTTCCACCACCAATGAAATTACAGGCCGCTCGCAAATCCCATGAAGTTTGTAGTCGGGGTAATGCACCCTTGCCTTTAAATGCTGAGGTCATAGCAAGTCCCCCATATTTTTCTTGTCCCAGATGTAATAAAACCCTGGCTCGGTACCAATTTCCTCATGCATGCGGAAATGCTCGGATTGATCCAACAGCTTGTTAACTTGGCTTTCTGGATCGTCCTTATCACCAAAGGTCAAAGCACCTGTAATACAGGAATTGACACAAGCAGGGGAAGCATCGGGGTGTTCACCGGCTTTATGGCCGCTGGCAACACCGGCTTCCACCACGTCGTTACAAAAAGTACATTTTTGTGCGACACCGATAGTCGCCTTATTGAGCCTTTGCGCCTCATGAGGCATCGGCTCATCACCATAGGCAAAATTTTCTTTTTCTACCTTAAAACGTGCATCATAAGGGCAGGCCACGGCACAGTAAGCACAGCCGATACAAAGATCATAATCAATTTGTACTGTGCCATCGTCTTTTTTAAATGTCGCCTTGGTCGGACACACTTCTTCACAAGGAGGATTAGCGCAATGCTGACAACCGGTTGGTAAAAATACCCGCTTAACATTTGGGAATTCACCCACCTCAATATCGACCACACGACGCCATTGGACTCCTGGCGGGGTGCTGTTGGCTTGCTTACAAGCCGCCGTACAGGTTTGACAACCGATACAACGCCGCAAGTCGGCAACCATTACATAACGAGTCATGAGTCACCCCCCAATCGATGTACTGACACCCTCACCAAATCTGCACCTGACCCGGTAGAATCCGTCAATTCCAAGGACATGGGGATAACGGTATTTAAACTCGGGTAGTCCAGGTCTTTGGCGAAAGGCGTTTTCCAATATTCAAACTGGCCGGGAATACAGATGGTGTCGGGACGAATACCTTGCACCAACTCAGCCCGCCCACGCGTAAAGCCTATTATTGAGCGAACTTCAACCCGCTCACCATTACCGATTCCGAGTTTTTGCGCTGTTTGGGCGTTGATGATCACCGAGCCGTGACCTCGGACATTGTTTGCCACATCATCCATTAACTGTATACCTGCGTTATTCCCTGCAGAATATTGTGCACTTTTAGTCGTCACACCCCACAAGGGAAACTGCTCTTCGGTTCCACCCATGTGCTCGAGGGCTTTATTGTAGCGCGCCTGAACATCATCCCAAGCAGGCAATGCTTCATATTCTTCAAGCTGCTCATCCCACCAGTGTACCCCCTGCTCATGGAGTCGTCGTTTCAACTCTTCACCCACTCGCTTCAAGCGCTCTTGGTAAGGCAGCTCGAAACGCAGCCCCTTCGCTTTGAGCGTTGGATACAAATACCAATCCTGGCGCTTATAGGGCACCATGTAAAAACCGTTTTCCTTAAACCACTCCAGATCTTTGACTTCCTTGCCACCGGAATAATCGCTTGTCGCGGCTTTACAGGCCGCATCCCAAACCTCTTCAACACTATGTTCAACCGAAGGATCGAGCGAATAGTCAAACCCTTCCCCTTTTAACGGGATGCCGCCAGCGCCCCTGTTCAGTGCTTTGTAATATTTTTCAAGTAAGCCAGTACGTTTTGCTAACTGAGTGGCGATCCAAGTCATGTCCTTTGTTTCACCCTGTGGATCTACGGCTGGCTGACGCAGAATCACACCTTCATGCTCCCAAATTTGTTCGACAAATTTTGTGCCGCCAGCGCGAATGAGCTGCGTACTCTCTAAGTCCGTCGCATCGGGCAGCAAAATATCTGCCATATGGTTGCTTTCATCTGCGGTATAAGCGAAAGCGACAATAAAGGGCATTTTGGCCATGATGCTGACCATCTGTTTACTATCCCAAAAACTGATCGCCGGATTACTTCGATAAAGAAACCACACGTCAGGGAAAGTAGAACGCATCCAATCGGATGGTGCATCATTTAAAAACATCCAGGCTAGCTGGGTGGGCCCTAAGGCCTGACTCCAAGCCCCACTGTTTACGATCGGAACTAATGCTTTATGTGCATTCCGTCCACTTGGAGCCGACTCCCAGTTTTCTTTATCCGTGGCATTCATGGCACTGACCATAAACCCGTCTTCACCAGGTTGCACGCTCGCCAAACGATTCCCGAACGGCCGATTCAAACGCACCGTCGTCCCAATCGTTCCACCAGGCACTTCCAGAGCACCAACTAAGGTTGCCAGCACGGTTCTTGCCCAAACACAGTGATAAGCACCCCAACCGTTATTGACAGTTTTACCCAGAACGACAGATACCGGTCGGAAAGGCAGGGTTTCACCTTCAATTTCAATTGTTTCGCCAACACAGGCATTATCAAGGTACTCTTTGGCAATACGCGTAATGGTTTGTGCAGGGACATCACACATTTGCTCAGCCCACTCCGGCGTATAGGCTTCCATACTCTGCACCATCAAAGTGAAAGCCGTATTGCCATCAATATTTTCGTATGGGTATTTTTCCTTATCGGGCCCCAACTCATAAGCCGCAGCAACTGTAAAACAACCTTCTAATGCCGGTTTCACACCGGGCGTATTGTGCGGAACAGCTACGCCCGCTTCGCTATCCCAAACCAACGGCTCACCCGATTCAGGATCACGCAAATAATAACCCTTCGGGCCAACCAGATATGGGGACGAAGTACTATCTCGGAGATAGGGAATATCGAGTGATTCACGAGGACTTTGGTGTAGCAACACATTAATCAGCGCAAACATAAAGGCTAAATCAGTTTTCGGTTTAATCGGCACCCATTCAGCCGATGCACCACCCGTAACGGAAAGGTGTGGTTCTACCTGAATACGCTTTGCGCCTCTAACACGCGCATCGGCATGACGTCGCGCCGCACTTGGACCACCGGAAGACTCCGGGTTGAAACCAAAAGAAATGATATAACGGGTATTAACCGTATCCGAGCACACAGTGAACGCCCTGTGCCAATACTCACCGTAAAGATGTTCAGAATGCACACACTTTACACCTTGGCCAGAACCGAAACTAAAGTCAATTGGCCCCCAGGAAGCCAGAAATGCCGGCAGGGTCCCCATGTAAGCCGAGGGAGTTCCACCATGCCCGAAAGTTGCCGCAAGACGTGGAAGACCTCGCTCATCAGTCAACCCTTTAGCACGCAATGCTTCCAGTTTTTCTGCGATAACATCAAAGGCTTCATCCCAGCTAATAGGCTCAAATCCAGGATCCTGATCTCGCCCTTTTTTCGGATTAGTGCGTTTCATCGGCGTGGTAATGCGATATGGATTATAGGTCTTCTGAACAAGCCCTAAAGCTTTCACGCAAACCCGGCCATTACCAGGGTGCATTTCTTCCATATCAAAATTCGGAACTACCTCACAAGCAACACCGTTATCGACCCTAACCTTCATGGGATCAGGCCCGGCAACGCAGTTATAGCAATAAGTAGGTACGTATCGGGTTTCAGTCATAACATTCCTCATCGTTCTGCCATCCAACAACCCAGACCATAGCAGACCAGCTCATTTAAATGCCTAGAGTGCTTTAGGTTTAAAATAGATTACTCTTCCTAAACACCCACTTCCAGATAACTTTATGGCCAAAAAATGCTTTAAATCAATTAATCCGCCTATCGCCCGCTTAATCATACTCATCAATAGCATTCAAATGTAAGCTATAAGCCTGGCGGGCAGAAAAACAAATAATGATTTAATAAATACTATTTTTCTATATTTATCAATATCTTATTAGCTTTTTCTCCCACATAATTTGTGGTGACATATCGATAATCTGCCCTGATCGTAGCATAAAAAACCTATATTTTAAGATATAATCTCACTATATAAGATTTAAAATGAATTTTTTGCTGGCGTCATGATATATTTCAATCGCTAAAACGATTAAAACAATAAAAGCAAAGATTCTCCGGGGACAACATAACTACCGCGCGACCCTCATAAATAATCGCGCCGACAACCTGAATAAAAGAGGAATACCAGAGCATGTCCAGACAAGAAGAGTCCGCACTAACATCTATATCCAGCATTAACTTCCAGACAATGACGGCAACATTAGCTAACCTCTCAGCAGCAGAAGGACTCCAGTTAAATGGCACAAAGATAAAGCAATTTCTCTCTGCCCTGGGCATTAATAGCGATAGTAAGAAAGAAAAAGAACCCTTAAGAACTCTCTCTGGACTCAAAATTAATATCAGCCATTCCCGAGAGTTTGGCATGATAATCAGCGCCGGAGTTGGAGGCGAACTCACCGAACTTTACGCCGATAGTTGCCGCAATGGACAATCCATAATTTCAGCATCAACTGAACTGAGTGATGGCGTGAAATTCCTCGCCCTATTTAGAGAAACTCTCGCCTACAAAAAACTATCCTTGAGCAAGCAAAATATCAACGATAACCAATGGATCGAATTTTTTTCTCGCTTGATTGCATTAGCCAACCACTATTCTCCCACGAACCCAGCTGCCGAATTTATCATTGAGCACCTTGAGCTAAATCCGGTCCTTATTTGCGATGGCCAGATTCTTGTTCAAGAAAGCTCAGCCCATTTCAGCCTGCCGAAACCAACCCCGGCACCCAGACCGATTAAAAAAATTGATAACATGCTTCATCCTCAGTCAATTGGGATCATTGGTGTTTCAGCAACAAAAATGAACTTCGGTCGTATCATTTTGAAAAACCTGCTGGACAGCGGGTACGATTCCTCCAAAATGCTGATTATTCGTCCTGGCGAGTCAGAAATTGACGGCGTTAGGTGTGTAGAAGGGTTGAGTGCGCTGAAACACAAACTGGATCTCTTTATCGTTGCTGTTGGTGCGGACGCTGTATTTGGCTTAGTCGATGAGCTCATCGAAACCAATGCCGCCGAATCCGTTATGTTAATCCCCGGCGGTTTGGGTGAAACCGAAGCGAGCAGAGAACAGGCCGCCATTATGTCGACAAAAATGAACGAAGCCCACCGCCATGGCGATGGTGGCCCGATATTCCTGGGCGGCAACTGTTTGGGCATCGTTTCCCATCCCGGCTCCTATGACTCCTGGTTTATTCCTAAATTTAAGCTGCCTAAGCCACAAAAGAAAGCGCAACGAAACTCTGCATTAATCAGCCAAAGCGGCGCATTTATGATTACGCGGATAAGCCAAAATCCCTGGTTTGATCCTAACTATATGACAGCGCTAGGCAATCAAAACGATCTGACCCATAGTGATATGGTCAACTACTTCGCTGAAAATTCCGAAATTGATCTCATCGGTGTTTATATTGAGGGTTTTAAAGAGCTGGATGGCCTAGCCTTTGCTCAAGCCGTTAGAAAAGCCATTATCAATGGTAAGCAGGTGGTTGTTTATAAAGCGGGGCAAACAATTCCCGGCCAAGGAGCAGCACTCGGCCATACTGCCTCAATTGCTGGCGATTATGAAACGTGCCTGACCGTTTTGCGGCAAGCTGGTGCTATCGTTGCTCAATCTTTTACAGAGTTTAATGACCTCTTCTATGTCGCCGACTGCATGCATAACAAAAAAATCTACGGCAATCGATTGGGCGCAGTCAGTGGTGCAGGCTTCGAAACCGTGGGAATGGCTGACAGCATACACACTTCTCACTTCTCTCTTGAGATGGGCTGCCTCACGCCAGAAACCCACAAACGACTCGGTGAAGTGCTTAAAGCTAAACGGCTTGATGCCTTGATGGAAATTCGCAACCCCTTTGACATTAACCCCGGGGCTGATGATGAAGCACACGTTCTCTGTGCGGAAGCTTTCGCACAAGACCCTAATATTGATGCCGTCGTGATTGGCCTCGACCCATTGTCGCCGATGATGCGCACCTTACTCGATAGCCCGCGGCCCGGTTTTGATATCAATAGCGAAGACAGCGTTACCCAGCAACTCCCGCAACTGGTTTCAACGCAAGACAAACCGATCATCGGCATCGTTGATGGCGGTTCGCTCTATGACCCAATGATTGAAATGCTCAAAGACAGGGGCGTCTGCATCTTCCGTTCTTGCGATCAAGGCGTTAAAGCTCTCGGAAAATACATCGAAGCTCGCTTGAACGCAGAAACAATCAGACGAAAATACAGCCAGCACTAGCCGACATAGCCGCTCACTTTCAGAAAGATCTATTCTAACCGGCAAACACACTTGAAAAGTGTTTGCCGGTAGATGATCACGTTAAGACAGACGGGCAAATTACTGGGTCGTTAAGCACTAGACGTTGATTAACTCGCCAATCAACCGCCGTGCCACATTAGCGACTACTTTATTACGGTATGATCCGGGCGTAAAGGTGCTACGCATGGGCTTTGACTGTGCTCGAACCAGTTTTACCAAGGCGGCAACACATGCCTCATCTGTAACCTCGCCGAACCATTCTTCCACTCCCTCAATTAAAAGTGGTCTTGAATTGGTGCCTGTTAAGGCAATACGGATGTCCGTTAAATGATTTTCATCGCACTTAACGCCAACCGCAACTCCTGCCAGAGGAAAATCAACACCCCCTCGAACCCGCACCTTACGATAAGCAGTTTGATAACCCTCAAGTTTTTCTACTATCACGGCGACCAAGAGCTCACCAGGATTTAGCAATAAATAGTTGGCGCCATCCTCCTGGTACAAGTCCTTAAGATCAATGACCCTTTTACCTTCCGCAGAGACTAACTCTACCTTAGCACCGTGAACCATCATCGCTGGCGCAAGGTCTCCGCTAAATGCAGCGCGGCAAATATTACCTTTGGGAGCCACGTGACAGATATCTCCACGGTACTTCAAGCAGTAATTATTAGATTTACGCCACCATTCGCTCTGATTGTAGAATTGGCAGCGCGTATCCAGGCAAAGGTTACCCCCGACCGTGGCGGATTGACGATGCGTATTGCCGGCAATAGTCTCCGCCGCTTGCGCCAGCAATAAAAAATCTTCTTTGATTCTTTGATCTGAGAGTAGTTGCTCAAGCGTAACACTAGCGCCAATTCGTAAACCCTCGCCCGTTTCTTCAATTGACTGCATCTCGGTAATTTCTGACAGATCGATAACAGCACTTGGCGTTTCCAGGCCACGACGTAAATTAGGGACAAAGTCCGTTCCACCACCGATATAACGTGCGCCAATTTCTGCGCCTAAAGCAACAGCTTCAGCGGTCGTTTTCGGTTGCCTTAGTTCAAACTCAGGTAGAAGCTCCATTAGGCCACCTCTTTCTTGGACTGGTTACGTTTATTTGCACGTTCTTGCTGAACAATGGCATCCATAATGCGATCTGGCGTCATGGGTGTTTCCGTCATCTCAATACCGATAGCATCGCGTACGGCAGACGCCACCGCCGTCAACACACTGGAAAGCATTCCTTCACTGGCTTCTTTCGCGCCAAAAGGCCCGTTCGGGTCAATTGGTTCAATAATTTTAACTTCAATATCGGGTGACTCAACAATGGTCGGAAAACGGTAGTCCAGGAAGTTGGCGTTCATATGGAGACCATTTTGAAATCCGGTTTCTTCAGAAATCGCCTGTCCCAACCCCATCCAAACTCCACCTTGAATTTGACCCTCCACCGAGAGAGGATTGATGGCAAAACCACAGTCATGGGCGCACCAGATTTTATCAACCGTGACTTGATAAGTGTCCTCATCCACCGTCACTTCGGCAACGGTTGCGCCGTAAGAATAACCCGGCGAAGAACCCACTGCCGCACCTCTTTGTTTACCCATACCTTGATATTCTCGGGGCACAAAATAAGTGCCCTTAGCGGTAATCGTGCCTGAACCCACTAGCGCCTCATTGACAATCTCTTGGAAGGGCAATGCTGTTTCTGGGCTACCCTTTACACGATAGGCTTCACCCATACACTCAACATCTTCTACTGCGCACTCAAATTTACGCGCAGCGGCATC
>JAIPFG010000029.1 GCA_021736745.1 Pseudomonadales bacterium | reverse complement strand
AGCCTGTTTCACGACACGTATAAAACGGTATTAGTCAAAGGTGGTGAAGAACCGCTATTTTTACCTGCTTCAATAAACAGTCCCTATAGCCAAGTAATTTTTGCACGTGGTTATTTCTCGAGCGCATTACATGAAATAAGCCATTGGTGTATCGCAGGTGAGCAGCGGCGAACACAGGTCGATTATGGTTATTGGTATGTGCCGGACGGACGTTCAGAACAGCAGCAAATGGCGTTTGAACAGGCTGAAATTAAGCCACAAGCTTTGGAGTGGATTTTTTCTGTGGCGGCTGGACATCCATTCCATATCAGTATTGATAACCTAGGCGGAGTAACGTTTGATCATCCCAATTTTGCTCTTAATCTTTATCAGCAGGTAATGAAATATTTAAGAGAGGGAATGCCTGTTCGGGCCCAGTTATTTTTGCATGCTTTGGTCGACTATTATCAAAATGAAATAATGGAAGATAGCTTTGATATTCAGGCGCTCTAGTAACTAATGATGAGATGTTCTATCGACAGCGGCAGCATATAGTGCACTTTGTAACAAAGAGTCAGCATCTTTTTTCGAGTCATACTTATTTTGATGAATTTTTTGCTTATTCTGTGGTTGGGTTGTGTTCCCGGAATGTTTCACCTCGTGGTTGTAAAGCTGTCGATATTTAGTGTTTAGGTGTTCCGCTAAAACAGTTAATTGCTGCTTGCTCTGTTCTGCGCTGGCAACGAGTTCGTCAATTTGTGATTCAATTGTCTTAACCCGGTCCGGTTGAGGGGATGATTTTGTATCGCTGCCGCCGGAGTCACTACTTAGAATTTGTTGTTGTAAAACTGCGATACTTTGCTCAGATAGTTGTTCTTGTGCATAAGCTTGCAGAATCAAATCAATCGCCTGGGCAGGTAATGTGCCAAATTCGCCGAGATAGTATTGAATCAAATCTGCTAACAGACTTTCCGCTTCCTGTTGAGACATTGTTTCATCCAGCTGACGAATCTTTTGTTTATCATCTGTTTTTGTCTGTTCAGGTAAGGGGGCTGTCTGCGGTAGGGTTTCGTTTTCTCTTGGTAGATCATTATCAGTTTGAGCCAGAGAACGCCAAAAGTGACTAATTTTATGGGTTGGGGATTTAGCCGCACTGAAGTGTTTGATTAAGATACTTGCCAATAAGTTGATGCAGCGTCCGGCAGGCGACGCCGGCGCTGAAATGCTGACGGGAATCTGTGATAAAACAGCCTGTTTTACAGCTTTATCCGTAGGAATATAGCCGAGGTAGCGTACTTTAGTTTGGATGTATTTATTCACTGCATGAGCAAATCGTCGATAGATCTCCATGCTATGTTGATAGTTTTCAGTCATATTGACTAAGACATAGATGGGCTGTTG
The DNA here is from genome assembly GCA_021736745.1 of Pseudomonadales bacterium. GTDB lineage: Bacteria > Pseudomonadota > Gammaproteobacteria > Pseudomonadales > IMCC2047 > JAJFKB01. The sequence continues at coordinate 14,947 of JAIPFG010000029.1, read as the reverse complement.
GTGCTCTCTGCGTTTTAATACTTTGATTAAAGAGAAGGCATCGGTAAGAGAGGTCGGCTCCGGTGATATCACAATCACAGTGTATTGAGCCGATTGAATAAACTGAATAACGGAATCACTGATACCGGCTGCGGTATCAATTAAGATGTAATCAAAATGCTGCTCTAAATATTCCAGTGCCTGAATTAATTTATTTTGCTGGTCTTGATTGAGTGATATGAAATCAGCGATTCCGGTTGCTGCGGGGACGATTTGAAGATTTTCCGGTCCCGAAATCATAATATCGTCAATTGTTAGGTCATCTCGCAGGAAGTGTTCCAAAGTATATTGAGGGGTTAAATTCAACAGGATATTAATGTTGGCAAGGCTAGTGTCCGCATCAAAAACACAAACCCGTTTACCGGTTTTGGCCAGCTCAATGCCAAGGTTGGTAGAAAGGTTTGTTTTACCAACGCCACCTTTGCCGCTACTGATTGCAATAGTAATAGCCGTCTGAGAGTTGACTACTTCAGTATTTCGCTTGGATTCCTGGGTGTCGGTTGAGTTGGGGCTGCTCATGAGTCTTCTAATTAGTCCTGTGCCGACCGGTAAAAATAACTAAGGAAATCATAGCTGAGTTTCCCAATAACCGGTAACTTTCTCGTTATTTGTTATAAAGAAAACGCATTTTACTATGATCCTTCAAGATCAGGCTAAATTAGTCTGTTTACGCTTATTTTGCCACTATTTCACTTTGACAAAAGTGTGGTTGAGTCTATAGTTAATCTACAACTTTTCCTGAAGGACAATAGCAAAATCAGTCTCGATTTCCTCGTCAATATGGAGCCATGGTAATAATAAAGGAAATGACAGGATGATGGGCCTCGTTATTGAAATTTTAACTAAGCGATGGATGCATATTGTCAAACAAAAACTCATCAATAGACCGCTTAATGTCCAACTCTCTAGATAGTATATTTGCAGAAATCGAGGCAGATAAGCTGCCCTCGTTGCCTCATGTTTTACTAGTGTTGCTAGATGCTTCGCACACAGAAGTTATTTCCTTCGATCGATTATCCGATTTAGTCAAAAAAGACGCGGCATTAGCGGTTAGAATCGTGTCAGCGGCAAATACAGCATATTATGGCGGACAAGGAAAGAACCTGACTTTCGAGCGAACCTTGATTTTGCTGGGTTTGGACACGATCAAAACGATAGCCATCACTGCTTCAGTTCAACAATTTTTTTCTCGTTTTGACTCGGCGAGTTCCCGACGACTGAAACACTTTTGGAATGATTCATTAAGTTGCGCCATCATTGCCAAATCTATTGCCAAACTCACAGGCTATCCGTATCTCGACGAAGCCTATCTTGCTGGGCTTATGCATAATATTGGGGAGCTTATTTTTGCCAATAATTTCCATGATGAATATGCCGCTATCATTGCAACGGTAGATACGAAACAGGCCCAAACCGAAGCTGAACGTGATCGTTTTGGTGGAGATCGTTATCAAGCGGGTGCTTGGCTGGTTTCAGGCTGGGAGATTGATTCTTTCATGGCTGATTCGATTATGTATCAGTCTGAAGAAGTTGAGCAAATTATCGATGCTCATCACCTCGTTAAGATTATTTATTTGGCTAATCAACTCAGCAGCGCGGAAGGCAAGCCGGATGATCATGCCTTATTGACTGCCGAACGATTGTTTGACTTGGATCACTCTTTAGTGATCGATGTGGTCGACAAAGCGGCTACGGAAGTTCGTGAAGCCGCGCGGACAATGGACATTGAAATTGATGATCAGCCAGCCAAGACAGAAGCTGATTTTATTTCAAGAGACGCATTCACTTCAGACGAAGTCAAACAGGTAGCGTTAGCAGACCGGGTACGTAATATCGCTCTGATGGATGGTATCCGCCAACAATTGTCACGTGCGACAAATGAAACAAGAGTGCTACAAACCATTAAACAGGGATTAAATATACTTTTTTCCGCACGCAGTAGCTTCTTTTTTCTTTTAAACAAAGAGCGCCAGATAATTTCAGGTAAAGCTACCGGGGAGCAGGATTCAAAAATAGAAGAATTTCATATTCCCGTAAATTCAGAAAATAGTTTGATTACTCGTTGTTTTAATCAAAAGGAAGCGACCAGTTCTTTCTGGGAAGAAGCGGATAGCCCGGTCAGTGTGGTTGATCGTCAGGTTATCAAACTGACGGATAATGAAGGGATTCTTTGCTTACCCTTAATTGTGGATAAACATGAACTTGGTGTATTAGTTGTAGGTTTCGATCATGTGTCCCAAGAGCGTTTTAGTCGACAATTAAGGCTGTTTAGTATGTTTGCCAATGAAGCAGCCAACCATCTCCTGATACATCAGCAAAATGCTGAGGCGGAGCAGCAAAAAAATGAAGAGGAACGAGAATACTATCACGCGCGTGCCAGAGAAATTGTTCATGAGGTCAATAACCCTTTGAGTATTATCAACAATTATGTGCATATTCTCAGTACCAAGCTAGACGACGCTCATGTTGTCCAGGATGACTTGACGATTATTAAGGAAGAGCTGGAGAGGGCCGGGAATATATTACTCCGGTTGCCAGGGATAGCGGACAAACAAACCACTGCCAAAGGTGATGAGTTAGTAAATGTTAATTTGGTGATTGCTGATTTGTTAAGAGTGTTTCGCGCCTCATTATTTGTTACTCACCAGATAGAGTCCGTGACTGACTTTGATGAAGAGATGGAGCCAATCATTGTCGATAGGAATGCATTGAAGCAGGTTGTTACCAATATTATTAAGAATGCCGCGGAAGCTATACCGGAGTCAGGCCGCATTAAAATAAGCACCCAGAGCTTGGTGAATCATAATGGTAAAAACTATATCGAAATTCTTATCGAGGATAACGGGCCGGGTATTCCCGATGAGATAAAATCGAAACTCTTTTCGCCTGTTGAAACTTCAAAAGGTCAAGGACATGCTGGCCTGGGTTTAACCATTGTTAAAAACTTACTGGATGAGATGGGCGGCGCGATTAGTTGTCGTAGCAGCGCTAAAACCGGCACACGTTTTGAAATACTTATCCCTCTGGTATTAGAACATTAAAAAAGGGGAGTGCAACTTAGGGATCGTTGGCTCAGGACAGAATCAGATGAGAAAAAAATGATGAAATTCGCAGAAGCAACCCTTTTGCTCGTTGATGACGAGCCTCGTATGCTGCAAAGCCTACGTGATCTAATGATAGCAAGTGGCTATAAAGTGGTTACTGCGCTTGGTGGTCAAGAAGCTGTTACTCGACTGAACGGTTCTCCGATTGATCTTATGTTGCTGGATTTAAAAATGCCCGGATTCAGTGGTCATCAAGTTATGGATTACCTGGATGAAAAAAACATTGATACGACGGTGATTGTTGTCAGCGGGGAAACCTCATTTGACTCAATGTCACAGGTGCTGCGACGTCGAGCCTATGACTACATTAAAAAACCTTACGCCCCCGATGAGTTGTTGCAAACGGTTGAAAATGCACTGGAACAGCGCCGATTACAACAACAAAATAAAGAAATCTATAATAAATTACAGGCTTCTGAAAGACTCCATCGCTACATGGTGAACAGTTCACCTGATATTGTCTATATGCTAGATGAGAAGGGATACTTTACCTTTGTTAATGACCGTATTGTACAGCTTTTAGGCTATGAAAAAGATGAGCTCATTGGAAAGCATCACTCGGAAATTGTTTATTTTGAAGATATGGAACAGGCGCGCTATGTTTTTAATGAGCGGCGTACTGATAACCGAATCCCACGGAACGTAGAGCTAAGGCTTAAATGCAAAGATGCAGACCGAGCACCAAAACATTTTGAAACCAATACGATACCGATCGAACTCAGTGCGACCGGTATATATGGTGCAGGACAGGGTGGTAATAGAGAATTTTTAGGAACATATGGCGTAGCGCGGGATATGACCGAGCGCAAAGAAGCTGAACGTACAATCAATTTTCAGGCTTACCATGATTTGTTAACTCAATTACCTAATCGTGCGCTCTTTAAGGATCGTCTTAATTTGGCGTTGGCTCAAACCAAAAGGTCCGGGCAGCGGCTGGCTGTTATGTTTTTGGATCTGGATAGATTTAAATTGGTTAATGACACTCTCGGCCATATTTGTGGCGATGAACTGTTGCAGGCGGTCAGCCATAGATTGCAGGATTGTTTGCGTGAGGGAGATACACTGGCGCGTTTTGGTGGAGATGAGTTTACTTTGCTGTTACCGCAAATTTATGGTCCTGAGGATGCAGAGTCTATTGCAAAAAAAATCATTCACAAAATCAAAGATCCTTTTTTTATAGAAGGTCATGAGCTTTACGTCACCATCAGTATAGGTATAGCAATGTACCCACACGATGGAACCAGCATGGATGCTTTGGTTAAGAATGCAGATATTGCGATGTACTGTATTAAAGGGCGCGGGAGTAATGAATACCAATTTTTTAGGGATGATATGAATGAAGTATCACTGCGACGACTGTCTTTGGAAAGGGGGATGCGCAAGGCTCTGGAAAACAATGAATTTGTTTTGCATTATCAGCCCCAAGTCGATGCAGTCACCGGGAAAATAGTTGCCATGGAAGCGCTGGTGCGATGGGAACAACCCGATCAAGGTTTGATTCTGCCCTCTGAGTTTATAGGGATTGCCGAGGAGACTGGCCTTATTTTACAGATTGGTGAGTGGGTTATGAGGAAGGCCTGTGAAACACTGAGGTCCTGGCATAATGCTGGTGTCATCGATATTCGGATGGCGGTTAATTTGTCTGCAATTCAAGTTGAGCATAAAAGTTTTGTTAATTTCATTATGGATGTGATCAAAGAGAACAGCCTAGTTGGCGATAACCTCGAAGTGGAAATTACCGAAAACCTCATTATGCAAGACATGGATAATACGATCAAAAAGCTAGTGCAGTTAAGCGAAAGAGGCGTAAAAATAGCAATCGATGATTTTGGTACTGGCTACTCATCATTAAGTTATCTGCAACGTTTGCCCATACATACATTAAAAGTAGATCGGGCTTTTGTACATGAAATTAATAACCGTGAGGATGAAACCTGTATTGTGAATGCCATTATTGCCATGGCACAAGGGCTAAATTTAAATCTAATCGCTGAGGGTGTAGAAACGGAGGAGCAACTGGCTTATCTGCGTAATAGAGGCTGTGCTGAGATGCAAGGCTTTCTCTTTAGCCATCCACTGCCAGAACCGGAAGCCAGGCGCCTATTACTACAAAGACCCTTCGAGAGCTCAAAATTGATGAACGTTGGTTAACAGAGCTCTTTTAATAAAGTTCTTCAAAAACAGAAAGATATGTGTTTTATTTAATCGTCTAGCTGGAAAAATCTGCAGGCGGTTTGCTGTGTTTCGGCTGCGATTAGTTGCTCGGGTAACGCTAAACATTCAGCTACCTTTGTTAAAACAAAAGACAAGAAGCCAGGTTCATTACGGCGCGATTTTGGTTTGGTAGGCATGTTACGTGGCAAGAGATAAGGTGAATCCGTTTCTAGCATCATTCTATCCAAAGGGATTTCTCTAACAATTGCCTGTAGATTCTTGCCTCGTCGTTCATCGCAAATCCAGCCGGTAATTCCCACATGTAAATCCAAGTCTAAATAATTGTAGAGTTCCTCTTTGGAACCGGTAAAACAATGGACAACAGCGTTAGACAAATATGGACGATACGCCTTTATTATGGGATAGAAAGTAGAATGGGCATCGCGCTGATGAAGGAACACGGGTAATTGCTTTTCGCTGGCCAATTCTAATTGTTTTTCAAAGGCGCTGATTTGCACATTTTGCGGTGAAAAATTCCGATTAAAATCCAAACCGGTTTCACCGACGGCCTTCACTATTTTATTTGAAATCAGTTCACTGAGTTGATCAATAGTGTTCAGATTGAATTCGCTGGCGTGATGGGGGTGAACGCCAGCTGTACAATAACAATGAGGGTGAGAAAGCGCTAATGTGAGCGCATCAAAGCTATCTTTCACGCTGCTACCGGTTAAAATAAGCGCCGTCAAACCGGCCTGCCACGCACGCTCAATTACTTGTTCTCGATCTGCCTCGAATGCTGGACTCGTTAGATTAACACCAATATCCAACATACTAATAAGCCTGGTTATTTTGCATCAAACAATTCTCCTTTGGCGGCCATTATCCAATGTAGACTATTGAGGTACGCCTCTTTTACGTCTTCAATGGAAAGTCCGTTTTCAGATAAGCCTTTCCAGTCTATGTCTCCCCATCTTCCTTGTTCGTAAGCGCAGGAAATCTTAAGGACAAAGCCAAGGAGCCCTTCCTGCTCAAGAAGTGCCAAGTTGATCTCATCAGAAAGTGAAATTGAATTTAATAAATCTACCATTGGCGAATCAAAGAAGGCATCGAGCATAGAAAACATCCCCACAGTAAAGAAAAGATATTTTTCTTCTGGGCAAATTTTTTCGCCCAATAGCTCACACATTTTAGCGCGTAACATGGTCTGTTCGTGCAATGCGTGTGGTTTGTCATCCAAATTGGTGAGGGCCAGCAGGCTGGCCCAATGCTTAATGTTTGTCGGACCAATTAATAAGATGGCACGGTAAAGAGACTCGACCTTGTTGGGGCGTCGAAAAGCAGCAGAATTGATCATTCTGAGTAACTTAAAGCTTAAACTGGGATCACGCGAAATTGTTCTGTGTAATTTGTTGGGATCGCTGGTTTCAGGGGATTGTAGTTCTGCGATTAATTGCATAACAACCACCTTATTGGCAGGCGTTACACGGCCTTTAACAATCATTGGTTTGGATAAAAAATAACCTTGGAAAAAGTCGAAACCCAATCTCTTACATCGGTTGTACATCTCCTGCGATTCGACTTTTTCAGCTAATAGCTTGAGTGAATACTGCTTTAATGTTTTGACCTGGTTCTCAAGCTCTTTTTCAGTAAGGGCCAGTACATCAATTTTAATAATATCGGCCAGTTCGACTAAAGGTAATAGGCGCTCTTCATAAATAAAATCATCCAACGCAATGGTATAACCCAACTGCTTCAGTCGCTTTAATCCTTCGATAACCTCTGTGTCTGGCTGAATAGTTTCCAACACCTCGACGACGACGTCATTACTGCTAAAAGGCGGTGGAGTTAAAATTAGATTCCTGGTGAAATTGATAAAAGCTTTATTATCGGCAACCAGATTCTGTATGCCGATTTCAGAAAAGGCATTGAGCATTACGAGGGATGTGGCGCTATCCCCATCAAACGCGTCCTCATGTTGATGATGTCCCGCTCGAAACAGTAGTTCATAGGCATAGATTCTTAGTTTTGTGTCGTAAATAGGTTGTCGGGCGAGGAGTATATTTTTTCTGGTCATATAACTTTGAGGCATCCTTGAATGTGGGGTTGCTTTACACCCCGCACTATTTATCCTGCGGTTTTTATGAGGAACTCAGAGATTTCATTCTTTCTCTGTTTTTGTAGCTGCTAATTGTGGTGCAAGATTTGAAAGATATGGGTTAGTTGCCATTCGAAAGTCCATCTCTTTTCTTAATGTTGCAAAAATGACCGAATAGGCCAACACATTTTTAACATATTGTCGGGTTTCCGCATAGGGTATATTTTCTATCCAGATATCGAGAGGTTGATTGCTGCTTTCCTTTAACCATTTATTCACTCGGTGGGGGCCGGCATTATAGGCGGCGGTCGCATAAATGCTATTTTCATTAAATTGTGTCAAGAGATCTTTGAGGTATGCGCTGGCAAGTTCGATATTTTTGGCCGGATCTAAAAGATCATGAGAGGAGTGATATGAAATTTGGTGCTTCTTGCTGATCATCCGCGCAGTTGATGGCATGATTTGCATCAACCCTCTGGCTCCCTTGGGTGATTGCACATCGCTGGTCATGGCGCTTTCCTGACGGGCGAGTGCTAACAACCAGTTAACGTCCAACTGATTTTCTTTCGAGGCATCAAGTAATTTTTCCTGATAGGCCAAGGGAAAGCGTAATTTAAGATCATGCCATTTTTCCGCCTCGATCGCAGATCTGATGGCTTGGCTATGCCAACCCAGTGAGTGGGCATAATGAGCGGCCATATAATGTTGTTCCGCATTAAAATGCCGGCTGGCCCAGGACCATTCTCGACGAGCTTCCGTTGTGTTGCCAAGTAAAAACAATTCTTTAGCGCGCTTAACTCCTTCAATACTTTTAATTTGTTTTAATACATCAGTATTTTCCGGATAACTAATGGCATTTAGTTGATAACTGGTATTTAAGTGGTCCGCCGCAAGAAAGCCATAATAATCCCGGCTTTCTGCCAGACGTTGATAAATCGCTACACTGTCAATTTCCTTGATGGATGGCGTTACAAATTGTGCGGCTCGGGCATACCAATATTGCCATTGCGCCATTTGTTGGGTGGGGAGGGGAAGTGTATTAATTAGTCGAATAACCTCAGGCCAACGCTGCTGGCGTATGCTCATTTCGATGCCAGCCTTAATCAGTGCTGTATCGTCTGGGTAAGGGAAGCTGGCTAAAGCGGTGGCAAAAGCGTCGCTTTGATTTTGTTTTGCAAGGCCGAGCAAAATACGATGTTCAATTTGTTGGTGAATAGCTTCAATAAAATTAAATTTCCTACTGAATTCTTCCCAAAGCGCCTGAGCCAGTATTGGATCTCTCCAGGCTAATCGTTTCATGCCATGCAGTAATATTTCTTCATTTTTTGGATCCAGTTCAACAAAGTTCCTAGAGGAAATACGTTCCGGGTAAAAATGAATTTCACGATAAAATTTGGCTTGTTCCTGGAGTTTCGTCGACATAAAACGTATTAAATAACGAGCCAGCTGGGTTTTGCCAGCATTCATCGCTAATGAAAATCGTTGCCATACTAACTCATCGGATAAGTGGTTTTCGCTCCACACTTTGAAAATCGGCTCACAGGCATTGGGTTGTGACTGACCCACCAACCAAATTGGTTCAACCTTGGACACCGCCTCGGCTGCATCACGCGTTTTAAATTCGGCCCAGAGCGCATAGCACTTAAGTTCAACACTTTTTACGCTTTCATCATAAAACTCAAGATAATGTTGCCATTGTCCTCTTTTGGCCAGGGTGCGCAGCCAATGATGTTTTAATTGTAGAAAGAGTGGCGTATCTTTATAGTGGTTAAAAAAGTCTGTAACACTTTGGCTAGGTGTGTGGCGTTTTATTTGAACACGCAAATACGCGTACTCAAGGTAAGGGTAAAGTGGGTACTCAGTTAGTTGCGCTTTGAGTTGTTTGAACCGCCGAGTCTTTCCCTTTGCCAGCGCTTGTAACGCATCGGTATACTGGCTACGTTCAACGCTCCACCCATCTTCGGAGAGCGTAGGTTGGGCAGCATAGAGTGATGGTACCTGTAGATTAGCTAGCAATAGGGTGAGCAGACAGATCCACCTAAGGCGATCATCCAGCATGCTCAATGTCCTCTTCTTTGATTATTGCTAAACAATTCCGGTAACAGGTTTAGGCACAGGATATCTGCCGGAACTGCTCGACGATGCAGTACGTATTTATCCAACACGAACGGCTAAAACATCACATTTCGCACCATGTAATACGCCATTTGCGGTAGAACCCAATAACAAGGATAAGCCGCGTCTTCCATGGCTGCCCACGACGATTAAATCTACGTCCTGTTCTTCGGCAATACGATGGATTTCATTCTGAGGCAAACCAATAACTATATGTTGCTGTTCAGATGGAATCAAATAGGGCTGAGCGAAAGCAATAAGTTTTTGCCGAGCGTGCTCATCCAATTGGTCCTGTATAGCAGTGAGGTCCATTGGTATGTCGCCGCCGTAAGCGAAGTTAATAGGCTCTATGACATGAACAATGCTTAGTTTAGCGCCAGTTTGTTGCGAAAGTGCAACCGCTTTTTCAGCAATAGCATTTGACTCCTCGGTAAGATCAACTGCGAGTAAAATATGTTGGTAGTGAGCCATTTTTTAGCTCCTTCTGTGGTGAATGGTTAGACTATGCGGAGTTAGCCTTATGTTACTGCAGATTCAACATAGCATAGCCCAAGCAGTCGCTATATGATAGAAGTCAATAAAAATTTAGCGTCAGAATTCTGGCCCCCATTCAGTAAGGCATAGTTATGTTCCTGCTCGTTGTTATATTAGCGGTTGTTTTGATTCTTGGTTCAATGCTTTGGGTGCTCCCATCCGCGAAGGAACGGCAGCAAATGGCCTTAAGACGACAAGCAATGCGAATGGGTATCCAGGTGCAGTTAAGTAAACTGGATGATCCTAATAATGCTTTGGATAAGATACATTGTGTTGTCTATCGATTGCCTCATCATAGAGTAACGAAAGGCATTAAGCCCTGGTTGCTCTACGGGAAAAATATTGCCCGATTTTCTGATGAGAATGGCTGGGGTTTTGCGGCGCGTGCAGCCAAACCGGACGCCATTTATTTGGGGAAGTTGAAACCACTACTAGCGCAGTTGCCAGAGGATTCAATTGCCCTTGAATCAACGCCTGGGTCAGTGGGTGTTTATTGGCGGGAAAGAGGGGAAAGCGCCGATGTTGAAACCATTTATCAAGTGCTGCGTGAGATACAACAACTTTGATTTAGTAAATTGAATCGGCATTGACATATGTTTTTAGATCGACCAAAGTTCCGCTTCACGGAATTTTAAGTGTTAATCTATTAGTGGGCTTTAACCACTCGCAATGCGTAACGTTAAATTGGAGTAAAAAATGATTTTTCAGGGTAACGTCATCCGGGTCGAAAAAACAGAAGAAGGTTTTGCAGAGTTAGTTCTTGATGCAAAAGAAAGTAAAGTTAATATACTGAATACCGCTACCCTGCAAGAGTTGCGGTCTGCTGTTGATACGATCAAGAAGCAGGAAAATATTAAAGGTTTATTAATTAGTAGCGCCAAAGAAAGTTTTATTTTGGGTGCCGATATCAATGAATTTATCGCTAAGTTTGAACTACCCCACGATGAATTGTTGGCTAATCTAAATTTTACCCATAGCATTTTTAATGATATCGAAGACCTCCCTTATGCCACAGTGACGATGCTTAATGGCGATGCCCTCGGTGGTGGTTTTGAACTTGCGCTGGCTACTGATTTTCGTGTGATGACGAATAAAGCTAAAGCAGGGCTGCCTGAGGTTAATCTTGGTATTATTCCCGGGTATGGTGGGTGTATTCGCCTTTCACGACTGATTGGTGCCGAGAACGCATTAAACTGGATTACTTCCGGCAAATCTCAGCCTGCGGATGTGGCGCTTAAAGTCGGTGTTGCTGACAGTATCGTTGATAGTGCCCTTCTACGAGAGTCAGCTTTTGATCTGTTGCAAAAGTGCCAGTTAGGAAAGCTCGATTTTCATCACAACAGGGATATTAAGAAATCCCCTCTGAGTTTACGTCCCATTGAAGGCACAATGGCCTTTGAATCAGCTAAAGGCATGATCATGAAGGTTGCAGGGCCGCATTATCCCGCACCGTTTGCTGCAGTAGAGGCTATCGAAAAGTCAGCTCACATGGCTCGCACCGAAGCATTGCAGGTTGAAGCGGCAACCCTGATCCAAGTGGCTAAAACCGATGTTTGCAAAGCGTTGGTTGGTTTGTTTTTCAATGGCCAGGCGCTGAAGAAAATTGCTGTTGCGGCACAACAGCTAGCAAGACCGGTTAAGCAGAGTGCCGTTTTGGGTGCGGGGATCATGGGTGGTGGTATCTCTTATCAGTCTGCCTTGAAGGGTATTCCTGTCGTTATGCGGGATATTGCCGAGGCGGCGTTGGATTTGGGTATGTCCGAAGCGACCAAGCAGCTTAATAGGAGCGTCGAAAAAGGACGTATGACACCGGCCGGTATGGCGAAAATACTGGGCAGTATTAAGCCGACACTGGATATGAGTGATATAAAGGCGGTTGATTTGGTAGTAGAAGCCGTCGTGGAAAATCCTAAAATCAAGTTAGCGGTATTAGAAGAAGTTGAAAATACGGTTGACGAAAACGCCATTATTACCTCAAACACGTCAACGATTTCTATTGATTATTTATCGACGGCCCTGAAAAAGCCAGAACGCTTTTGTGGGATGCACTTCTTTAATCCGGTTCCGTTGATGCCTTTAGTCGAAATTATTCGTGGCAAAAGTACCAGTGATGAAACCATTGCAACCGTGGTTTCGTATGCAACTGCAATCGGCAAAACCCCTATCGTTGTCAATGACTGCCCTGGTTTCCTGGTCAACCGGGTTCTGTTTCCCTATTTTCTCGGATTCAATCTGTTGATCAGAGATGGCGCGGATTTTCGGCAGGTTGACAAGGTGATGGAAGGCTTCGGTTGGCCGATGGGTCCAGCCTATCTTCAGGATGTGGTGGGTATCGATACTTGTCACCACTGTATCGATGTCATGGAGGAAGGTTTTCCCGAACGCATGAAGTTTGAAGAAACGTCAATTCTGGATCTCCTCTATGAGGCCAAACGTTTCGGACAAAAGAACAGCAAAGGATTTTATCATTATGAACCTGATGCGAAGGGGCGACTGACAAAAATTTTTGACGAAGAAATCCTTGGCTTTATTGGTAAAGTTCAGTCACAAACGAAGGAATTTAGCCAGGAAGAAGTGATTGCACGTCTGATGGTTCCCATGTGTCTTGAAGTCGCGCGCTGTCTGGAAGAAGGGATTGTAGCTTCCGCCGCCGAAGCGGACATGTCATTGATTATGGGGCTGGGTTTTCCCAAGTTCCGCGGTGGGGCATTACGCTATATCGATACGGTTGGTGCGGATAAATTCTGCGCTTTAGCCGACCAGTATGCACATTTAGGGGCTTTGTATGAGGTGCCAGATAGGTTAAGAACAATGAGCCAGGATGGAAGTAAATACTTTTAAGTCAATCTGTATAACAAGCTGATAAGGCTGGAGGCAAACATGAGTTTATCCCCACGAGATGCAGTAGTGATCGATTGTGCGCGTACACCCATGGGACGCTCAAAAAACGGTGGCTTTAGACATGTACGAGCGGAAACCTTGTCGGCAAACCTTGTTAATGCCATGTTAGAACGGCAACCCGACCTGGATCCTCATCTGATTGATGACTTGATCTGGGGCTGTGTCAATCAAACCCTGGAGCAGGGTATTAACATTGCCCGCATGACATCGTTATTGGCAAACTTACCGCATAGCTGTCCCGGACAAACAGTAAACCGGCTTTGTGGGTCCTCTATGTCGGCATTACATACTGCCGCTCAAGCGATTCAGTCTGACAATGGTGATTGTTTTCTTATCGGCGGTGTTGAACATATGGGCCATGTACCTTTGACACACGGTGCCGATATCAGTCCAGCCTTAAACAAGTATGTCGCTAAAGGTTCCGCTATGATGGGGCTAACAGCGGAATTATTGGCAAAAATGCATAAAATCTCTCGTCAGGCGCAGGATGAATTTAGTTTGCGTTCCCACCGGCGTGCTCACCAAGCAGCAGTCAATGGCGGTTTTAGCAACGAGTTAGTTGCGATGGAAGGACATGACTCAAAGGGTTTTAAAACACTCATCGAAGCGGACGAAGTTATTCGGGCCGACGCAAATCTCGAAGCTTTGTCACAACTAAGACCGGCTTTCGATCCGGTAAATGGGACGGTAACAGCCGGCAGCTCATCGGCACTTTCTGATGGTGCATCCATAATGTTGGTGATGTCTGCGGCAAAAGCACAGGTGCTGGGGTTGACGCCTATGGCGAAAGTGCGGGCAATGGCGGTGGCGGGGATTGATCCGGCTATCATGGGTTATGGTCCTGTGCCAGCAACGCAAAAAGCGCTTCATAAAGCCGGTTTGACAATAGCGGATATTGAAACGATCGAGCTTAATGAAGCGTTCGCGGCGCAGGCCCTTGCGGTAATTCAAGGCTTAGGTTTGTCTGAAGTATTTGATGACAAAGTTAATCTTAATGGTGGCGCGATTGCTTTAGGCCACCCTCTGGGCTGTTCGGGTGCACGAATTTGCGGTACTTTATTGAATATTATGGAAAAGAAAGATTCCACCCTCGGTTTGGCGACAATGTGTATTGGGCTGGGGCAGGGGATAGCAACAATCTTTGAACGTGTTTAATAATTTTTTACATCCCCTGAAATCCTCCAATAATGGGGATAGGTTTTGTCGTAATGTTTTGATTATGACAATTGACGGGCTCTGGAAATAATCATTCAGTCCATTCGTATCACAAAAAAGTACTGTAGGTGATGGAAGTGGCGGTAGTGGTAGATTTGAGTTTCGAGTGAAAGCGAGCTTAGCCTTGCTACAGGCGAACTACTTTGTGCCCTATCTGCCTATGAGGGTGAAAACAATACGGATCTGGCGAAGCAAAAAGCTCAGTAATTTCGATCAAGCGGAAGTTATCTTGAAAATTTTTTATGATAAAACCGATTGTGTCTCCTTTTCTACGATACGAACTCATATTAAACCTGTTTACCAAAAGGGTGGCATCCATAGTCGTGCGGCTTTGTCGCATCGAGCAAAGATGTGCGTCGAGTCAGTGACAACTGAGAAATATTCTTTTGGTTGGGCGTAAATCAACAGCTGATACTTCAATTGGCCCTTTATTTTTCCGCCTCTGTCTTTCTTTGGCGGTCCCCTTGATGCTGTTATGGGGAATAGTGCCTGCACCAACAACTGTTTTCCTTTGGGATTGGGCCAATGCCATTGGTTACCTGGCAGTGGCGTTATTATTTTTGCTCTTTGTCTATCGAGGTCAACCTCAATCCTTGCCAGCCTTTAGTGGCAGGTTTTTTATTAATTTTCATCGAGACTTAGGTATTTTGTCCCTCATTTTTGTTGGCCTTCATATGGGGGTGTTACTGGCAAGTGCACCGCTTTTAATGGAGCATTTGAAGCCTACAGCGCCCTGGTATATGTTGTCTGGATTAGCATCCGCTGTGCTATTAATAATGATAGTGTTGTC
>JAIPFG010000028.1 GCA_021736745.1 Pseudomonadales bacterium | reverse complement strand
AAATAGTTCGAAACCTGCTATCAACCTCGACCTGGACGAGGATCATAACAGCGGGGCAATCATTAATGGAGCGGGACCGGACAGTGAGGAAAATTTCATACTCAATGCCGGCTCCTCCGCTATCAAAAATTCTTTATCCACAGCAGCACTCTCTCCCTTATACCTTTCCCTAAAGAACACCAAACCGAAACAGCATCATATCCGGTCACCCCCTACCCTCCTCTAAAGACATTCAAAGAAATTTAAAAGCGCCTAACCCGTAGTTACCAGTGGCGGATCCAATAAGACGTTATGGGATACTCAGAAAACCGATGAATCCCCAGACAGCTGTTATTTCGTCATGACAGGATCGAACCGATATTGGAACTTAATTTAAAATGGCTTACATTGAAAAGAAGGTCGCAACATGAAAAATATTGAGTTATACAGCGCGGAGAAAGTAGATAAGCTGGTCTGGCCAGACACTTATCGGCAAATCACCGAAGACTCTCCCGCATTATCTATACTGACTGATTTTAAATTACACGAACCCTTGGTGATTGATGCCAGTACGAAAGCAATGGATGCTGAAAGGATGATGATAAATGCTCATGTCCGTTTAAAACTGGTGGTTGACCACAATAATGTCTTTTTGGGTATTATCAGTTTGGACGATTTATCGGAACAGGAAATCATGAAAAAAGTCGCCGCCGGTTATGATCGGTCATATCTGATGGTGACGGATTTGATGAAACCAAAACAATCGCTCAGGGTTTTTGATTATTCAGAGTTGGCCTTTGCCAGTGTTAGAGATGTGATCAATACGATGGGAAATTTCGGCCAACCGTTTTGCCTGGTTGTGGACAGATCCAGACATCATATCAGAGGTATTATTTCGGCAAGCGAAATCACCCGAAAACTCAATATACCTTTTTATGTTCAGGAACTGCCGAGTTTTGGAGAGATGGTTGAGGTATTATCTCATCATTAAAATCGGCTCTGATGCAATTTGTCTGGAATGGTAGACAATCGGGGCGCCGGGTTACATGCCTGTGTGCCCCGAAACCGACTCGGTTTTGCATTACATCAGGACGCATTGAATGGGGATAAAGAACACCCTGAACAGGAAAAGAAAAGCATATGGCTTTTACTGAGGGATTGTTTAAATAAGGCGATATCGCCAATGACAGCAGGATGAGTGGCGTTAACTATGGGTAAAAAGTTATTCGGTTTTATTGGTGCAGTTTGGGGTATTCTCGGTGTTTCCGCCTTTCTTGGCTGGGCCGTGGCTCGATTGACCCCCTATATGCTGGAAGTACTCCACCAGGAATTACAATGGTATCACTGGGCGTTGTTGGTTATTAATGTTGTGTTTATGGCCTATACCGAAGGGTATAAAGGTTTTCAACAAGGTGCCGCCCCACGACTCGGAGCCCGGGTTCGGCACCTGTACCAAAACCCCACCGTGCTACACGTCATTTTCAGCCCATTCTTCTGTAGCAGTTATTTTCATACAACAAAGCGTCGTCTGATTGCCCGTTATATTTTGACCAGTATGATTATCTTGCTGATCATCCTAGTTAGCCGTTTACACCAACCTTGGCGGGGAATTATCGACGCAGGAGTGCTGATTGGTTTGGCCTGGGGCTTGGTGGCAATCCTTTATCAGAGTATTAAGGCATTAATGGCTGACGAATTTCATTATTCTCCGGAGTTACCGGAAAGCACGGTCGCCGTTTTAACAGAAAAAACCAACCCACAGCCTTAACAGGAATTTTTTAGGCGTTTTCATCGCCCGTTCATCACAAAATTTTGGATTAAGAATTAACATTTTAAACTAATCGATCCTCGCCACGTTACCCTGTACCTGTGACGTAAAAACCCAACCCTTAGGCCGTTTTAAGTATTTATCCATAACCTCTACCTAAAGTTGATCATTATCCTTGCGTACTCTTTGAGGAAAGTTTTAAATGCGGTTATCAAAAATTGTAACTTCTCGTTATCACGATAAGTAAGGATCATAGGAGCTCATCCAATGCCTAATCTAAAATTCTATCCGGTATGGGACCTCGGTGTCCGTTGGTTTCATTGGATTAATGTACTTTGCATCCTGGGTCTCATCGCCGTAGGCGTTGCTATTCTCAATGATAAGGCGCTCGGCGTGACAAATGACGGAAAGATTCTACTCAAAACCGTCCATGTCTGGATTGGTTATCTGTTCGCCCTTAATTTGCTGTGGCGGCTAATTTTGGCTTTTGTCGGTAGTGCTTATGCACGCTGGCGGGCAATCCTGCCAGGCGGGCAAGGCTACCTAAAAGAACTTGCCTGCTACATTACTGACTTTCGAGCTGGCAAACCCCGTCAATATATCGGTCACAATCCATTAGGCCGCATCGCAGTCACGCTGTTGCTGCTATTATTGCTCATACAGGCGATTACCGGACTGGTATTGGCCGGTACTGATCTATTTTACCCGCCCTTTGGCTCCTGGATTGCGAACTGGGTTGCCGCATCAGAGGTGGATCCCGCGTTACTGGTTCCCTATGCGCCTGAAATGTACAATGAGGCGGCCTACGAAGCCATGCGCGCTTTTCGAAAGCCCTTTATCACCGTACATTATTATGGTTTCTACACGCTCCTTACATTCATCCTCATTCATATTTTAGCCGTGGTCGTGACTGAATTGCGCGAAGGCGGCGGACTGATTTCTGCAATGTTCACAGGACGAAAAATTCTGAGCGAAACACCGGCGGATCTGCCTGACAAAGATTAGCCGGTCGGCAGGATATGTTTACCCCGGCTTTGAAGCGTTTTGTTTACTATTAAAATCTGTATTAGTAGCCCATAGACGAAATCGCGACGCATTCGCTCATGTCGCGTATTAGGGGAGTGATTATTTAAAAAAGCCAACTTGATCCATTATCAGCCCCCCTGAGGCCGCTGTAAAACCACACGGTAAGCATCCATCCCGCGGCTAAGAAAAGCATAGGCTGAGCCCCAAAGATAGAGACGGAAGCGGCGATAGAGCATCTCACCCCAACGGCTTATAATCTCATCCCGAGCGGCTTCCAAATTCTCGGCCCAAGCCTTACAAGTCAGGTAATAGCTATGCCGATCATTGTGAACCGTCAGCACCTCAAACGGCGTTTTAGCTACTTCCGCCAGAAACTCATGCAGACAGAAATAAGAATGATCACCCGGAAAGATGTAACGGGAAATGAAGGTGGGTTTGGAATACTTTTCCCGAAAGGCACTGGCATCAAGATAAACATACCCACCTGGTTTCAGTAGATACTGGAATTTTCTCAATACGCCCGGGTAATCGGGGAGGTGCTCCATCACCCCTAAAATAACAATTGCATCATAAGGGGTTGGCGAACGGTAATCACAAAAGTTCTGGTTCAACACCCGACAGGGAAGTTGCTGCTGCTTAATCAAGTCTTTTAGAAACGCCTCTGAGTAACTTGAGATTGTCAGTGAAGTGACCTCAACGCCTCGTCGTCCGGCATGCTCAGTAAAAGCACCCCAGCCACCACCAATGTCCAGCACACGATTCCCTGGTTTTATCCCACAGGCCGCAAGAGCAAAATCAAGCTTGCGCTGCTGAGCCGTCTTCAGAGGCTCATCATCTCGCTCGAATACAGCCTGCGAATAAGAGCGCGTTGAATCCATAAATGTGAGATAAAAGTCGTTATCAAAATCATAGTGGCAGGCTATTGCTTGTCGATCAGTTTTCTCCCGACCAATGAACAGAGGCGCTATCCGCCGCCATAACCTATGCAAGGGATGGCTATCACTCAATACCGAACGAAGACTGACGAACCCTAACATATCCCCTACTACGTCCAGGCTGCCGGCCATATAAGCTTCACAAATCTCCAATTCGTCAAAATTACCCAGGGCGTTAAGCCCATCCTCGTCCTTGACCAAAACTTTGACTATGGGATCCCCTTTACCAAAGCGATAACTGTGGTCACCCCATAAACGAATCTCAAAAGGCGCTTTAATCTGTTCGGCAAAACGCTTTTGAATTGACCTAAAAACACGGTCATAACGCCTTATTTGCAAAGGTGCTTTAGATTGATTCATCGATTATTTCTCCCCCAGAAAATCATCAAACGTGAATTCCAGATGTCAATGCGGCCCTATTCAAAGTTAGGGCACTCGAATCCTCATGTATGTGAATAACCCAAGGCACAAATGCCTAATCACAACGCTGATTGAATCATATTTTTGTTGTTTACTAAATATCCTCTCCACAAGCTGTAATTTAGTCCTCAGCAAATCTTAATCCACTCAAACCCAAAGTATGATTTTTGCCATAGCGTTATTAAAAAATCTTTATTTGCTAATTTCTTGAGGACGAGCCATGGCAGCAGTCAGCACATAACGCATGGCATCCTGTACATTCATATCCAACTTCACAAAGCGGGACTCAGGGAGCAGCAAAGTATAGCCACCTATTTGATAACTCATAGGCAAATAGACCGTATAAAGCTCTTCATCCCCTGGCATCTTGGCTGCCTGGCCAGTGATAAAACCAATTAACCGAATATCCTTGTCGATGGTAACAAGAACGGCTTTTTGGAGTTCTTCTTCGCGTTGTGAAGCGGACGCAAATTTGGCGATATCACGAACGCTGCCATAAATCGTTTTAACCAAAGGGATATGGGAAAGTAGATTTTCTGTGAATTTCCCCAACTTACGAAAAAAGTAGGCATTAAGCAAAAAACCAATAAGGGTAACAAACAGGACTCCGGAAACGATACCCAACCCAGGCCAGTACCAACTGACCGGTAACACCCATTTCAAAAAACGCCCTAAGGTGGCTTCTGCCGTAGAACCAAGCCAGTAGAGCAACGCTATGGTGACGATAATCGGAATGATGGCCAGCAATCCCTGCAAAAATAACTGACTGATTTTTTTCATGGTTAATCCACCTATTAATTATTATGGCCTTCATTCTAATCCTTTCCCATGAACAGGAGAGGGATGTCTTTCAATTAAATACTGTCTGACAACTCTCCCCAATTATTGGTTAGGAGGGGTAAAATTTACAGTAGAGTATAACGACTCAAGTCATATTACATAGGCCGGCAGGTGAATTCCCTCACCTTGGTTCGCTCGCGAGGTACCCTTAGTTTCGCGTTACCTACCGCAAGTGGTTTCTCTGTTTCCAAGTCTTTCAGAATGAGCCCATACTCATACTCTTGCCCCGCCTCTGTATAGCGTACTTTTTTATAGCTAGGCCGAGCGCTGAACTCCAGCGACATCGAGTGCACCGGTCCCCTGACAGGGTAGGGTCGCAGGAAAAAACCATCGTAATAATAGTGATGCTCAAAACCGACATCGCTTTTAAGCGAAGCAACGGAAACCTGACAATCTTTTTTTGTACTCACTTTTTCAATGTACTCACGATTGGTCGCCGTTAACTCCAGATTAAAGGGCTGATTCAGGTGATGAGCCGGCACATAGGCGGAACCAGTAAAAGCCGCTGGTTCCTTGGCCTGGGTTTTGGCAAAAGGATAACCTGCTTCGCCTCCCTCAGATATCCACCGAATCGGCCCCAACAGCTTGATAGGAATACGAATTATCTGAGTTTCCGCTGCGGGCTTGTTTTTTTCCACCAGGGTTAAACGGAATTGCTCCTGCTTTTGATCTTCGCCTGGATGTTCCGGCTTTAGATAAGCCGTGTAACTGCCCTGTCTGACTGATTGTTTCACCTGTTCGCTATCCACAAAGGTAAACACCTCATTCACCTCCAGTGTGCCAATCAAAGATTCATCTTTGCAGGCCGTGAGTAAAACTGAAACGAGACAGAGTATAACAACCTTATATACTGCGACCGGATTTCCCATCATTTGTGCACCACCTCTTGCGATTACAGACAAAATATTACCGCAGTTGTTCTCTGTTTAAAGGAAATTGTGCCCACAACAACATACTAAATAGAAGGCAAATAGTTCGTGATCACCAGAAATCCCCGCTATACTTCATTCAATCATGATTAAACAGCAGTAACTCCGTGCTTAACACGTCTCAACATTCCGATAATTCAGTTAGCCTTATTCATTGGCATCGCCCTGAAAATAGGTCGGCGCTCGGCTCCTTTCTATGCGCCATTCTGTGCCTATTTCTCCCCACTTTACAGGCAAGCCCATTGCTGATCACGCAAGGCCAGGAGGAAATCACTGAAGCCAAGATAGTTCCGTTGAAAAAAGTCCCGTCAACGACAGCCCAGACAACATCGGAAACTGAACAGATTACGCTGCAACAGGCAAAATCGGAAGCGTTACCATCCGCTATCGCTATCGAGCAAATTAACCAGGAATCTTCAGCATTACCAAGTATTCAGGAGGTGGAAGCCGCTGAATACCCCGAGCAACAAATACCCTTTACCCTGCTTGGCACCGAAGTACAGCCAGGGAGTTCAACGATTCTGTCTTGGTCACACAGTCAGTCGATTGATGGCATTGCGTCGCCGGCGCCCGTACTGGTGGTTCATGGCACTCAGCCGGGCCCTAAACTCTGTATCACAGCCGCAATTCATGGTGACGAGTTAAATGGCATTGAAATTGTTCGGCGTGTGATTAACAGCCTTGATACACACAAACTGTCAGGAACTCTGATTGGTGTTCCCATCGTCAACCTGCAAGGATTTCACCGCGCTTCGCGCTATTTGGCAGATCGACGTGACCTGAATCGTTATTTCCCGGGTAGGCCCTATGGCAGTTCCGCATCACGCATTGCCTATTCCTTTTTTAACCAGATCGTTGTGCACTGTGACGCCCTGGTGGATTTACATACAGGATCCCTGCATCGAACTAACCTGCCACAGCTACGCGCTGATCTATCAAATTCAAAGGTCGCCGAACTCACCCAAAGCTTTGGTGCCACCGTAGTGCTGCATCACCCTGGCGCCAGAGGGACATTGAGACGCGCAACCACCGATGCGGGTATTCCTGCCGTCACTCTGGAAACCGGCGGCGCCATGCAATTACATGAAAAGCCCGTAACTCACGGCGTCAAAGGCATTCTCACACTCCTTTACAAAATGGGCATGTACAAAAAATCCAGCCTATGGGGAGACCCCGAACCCGTTTACTACAAATCAACCTGGGTACGTATTAATCAGGGCGGTATTCTCTTCAGCCGGGTCACGCTCGGACAACGCGTTAAACAAGGGCAGTTATTGGGCACCGTCACCGACCCCATTACCAATGCCCGCCAAGAAATTTTCGCCACCCGTAAAGGCAGAATACTTGGGATGGCATTGAACCAGGTCGTTCAACCGGGTTTTGCTGCTTACCGTATCGGCATTCAGACCTCAGAGGAGGATATGCCCGATGAGGAATTTGAAGATGAAGAAGGACAGGAAAATCACCCCTCGCAGGAAATGGCACCCGAAGAAGAGCCCGATTTAGCGTCTTCAACAAATGATCCCAGCCTCGACCGGGATGTTCTGGAGGAATCAGAATAAGTAGAGCGATCTCGTCTGAACTGATTGGTTATCGCTTGTAACAGCCCTCTTATACTTAGCCCCTAAACAAACTCTATAACGATTTGATGAACAGCTTCCAGCCACTTGAGTTTTCAGTATTGGCTATGCGCGGTTTATCCCTGCATCTGTGGGGGACAGGTATGACTGTTCAAAATAAACGGATTAACCTACACCGAAATTCCACCGGTCCAAGTCAGTGCAGGGTGCTGCGTCCGGCTAAAGCCCAACCGTTAGTCATTCTAACCCAACCACACCCTGGCGTTACGAAACATCCGCAACCAGGCACCATCTTCCTGCCAATCTTGCGGATACCAGGAGTTCTGTACGGCACGAAATACCCGTTCCGGGTGCGGCATCATTATGGTAACGCGGCCATCACTGCTGGATAGCCCGGTAATGCCTTGCGGTGAACCATTCGGGTTTTGTGGATAGTTTTCAGTGACCTTACCTTCATTATTTACGTAACGAAGCGCGATCTGTTGGCTGGCCTCCAACCGGGAAATCGAAGAGGCATCCTCGAACTCCGCACGACCTTCGCCATGCGCCACGGCAATAGGCAGCCGTGACCCTTCCATACCCGCTAGCAGTAGGGATGAAGATTTCTGCACCGCCACCATCGCAACCCGCGCTTCAAACTGTTCTGAACGATTGCGCACAAAATGAGGCCAGTGTTCCGTCCCGGGAATGAGGTGGTGCAGGTTTGATAACATCTGGCACCCATTACAGACGCCTAAGGTAAAACTATCGGTGCGGGCGAAGTAGGCGCTGAACTGTTCCCGTGCACGCGGATTGAAGAGGATGGATTTAGCCCAGCCCTCACCGGCACCAAGGACATCACCATAGGAAAAACCGCCACAAGCGACCAACCCTTTAAAGTCATCCAATGTTACCCGGCCGGAGAGAATATCACTCATATGCACGTCAATACTGGCAAAACCAGCTCGATCGAAGGCCGCTGCCATTTCTACTTGGCCATTCACCCCCTGTTCACGCAATACGGCAATACGGGGGCGGACTCCGAGATTGAGATAGGGCGCGGCGATGTCCTCGTTCTGGTCGTAACTGAGATTTGCCGAGAGTCCGGGCTCGCCCGCATTGAGCAACCGATCAAACTCCTGTTGTGCACAATCCGGGTTATCCCGTAATGCTTGAATACGGTAACTGGTTTCCGCCCACCAGCGTTGCGCCTGCACTCTGGACAGCTCTGCAATTCTTGTGTCATCCGCTAAAAGCCGGATACTGTCACGGTCATTCAATTGCGCCAATACTTGCGTGCATTCACCAAAACCGGCGGCGCTTAATTGTGTCAGCACGGTTTCTGTATGTTCCACCGCCACCTGGATAACGGCACCCAGTTCTTCGGCAAATAATGCCGCGACAAATTGCTCTGGATCATCCGTCAGTCGCTCCAGATTAACATCGATACCCACATGTCCGGCAAACGCCATTTCACAGAGGGTAACAAACAGGCCGCCATCGGAGCGGTCATGGTAAGCCAGAAGCAATCCGTCTTCGATAAGCCCTTGTATCACGGTAAAAAAGGCTTTTAAATCCTCCGCCTCATCCAGGTCCGGCGTTTGATCACCGATTTGTTTGTACACCTGTGCCAATGCGGAACCACCCATCCGATTTCGCCCCCATCCCAAATCAATCAAAATGAGATCAGTCAACCCGGCATCGGTTCGCAGTTGCGGCGTCACGGTTTTGCGCACATCTTTGACCGGGGCAAAACCACTAATGATTAAGGAGAGTGGCGCCGTCACACTTTTCTGTTCATCACCTTCTTGCCATTGTGTGCGCATGGACATGGAGTCTTTACCGACGGGAATTGCAATACCCAAAGCCGGGCACAACTCCATACCAACGGCGTTGACAGTGGCATAGAGGTTCTCATCTTCCCCCGGGTGCCCCGCCGCCGCCATCCAATTAGCCGAGAGTTTAATCTGCCCAATGTCGCCGATATTGGCACTGGCAATATTGGTTATGGCTTCGGCGATCGCTAAACGTCCGGAAGCCGGAGCATCAATCAGTGCAACAGGGGTACGCTCGCCCATCGCCATGGCTTCACCGGCGTAGGTATCGTAAGCGCTAATGGTGACGGCCGCATCCGCCACCGGCACTTGCCAGGGGCCGACAAATTGATCACGTGCCACCATGCCGGTAATAGAACGGTCACCGATGGTAATCAAAAAACTCTTACTCGCGACCGTCGGTAGCTTGAGTACGCGTTCTGCCGCATCCAACAAATCGACGTTGTGACTGTCAAAGGTGTCTTTTACAAACGTGGATCGTTGCACCTGTCGTAGCATTTTGGGTGGCTTACCCAACAGGACATTCAACGGCATATCCACCGGCCTATTGCCGAAATGCGAATCCTCCACCACAAGTTGCTGTTCTTGGGTTGCTTCACCGATAACCGCATAAAGGCAGCGCTCGCGCTGACAGATAGCTTCAAAGCGAGCCCAGTCTTCCGGTTTGACTGCCAGAGAATAACGCTCCTGGGATTCATTGCACCAGATTTCAAGCGGCGACATGCCAGGTTCATCATTGGGCACATTGCGCAGCTGAATTCGCCCCCCTTTATCGCAATCCGACACCAATTCCGGAAAGGCGTTGGACAACCCCCCAGCACCGATATCATGGATAAAGGCAATCGGGTTTGCTTCACCCATTTGCCAGCACTGATCAATAACTTCCTGACAGCGACGCTCCATTTCCGGGTTATCCCGCTGCACGGAGGCAAAATCCAGATCTTCGCTGCTGCTGCCCGAGGCCATTGACGAAGCCGCGCCCCCGCCTAAACCGATCAGCATCGCAGGACCGCCTAATAAAACCAATTTGGTACCGGCCGGGATCGTGCCTTTGATTACATGTTCGGCACGAATATTTCCCAGACCACCGGCGATCATGATGGGCTTATGGTAACCCCGCACTTCCTCGCCTGCCGCACCTTTTGCCTTTTCCTCAAAGGTACGAAAGTAGCCACACAGATTAGGGCGGCCAAACTCATTATTAAATCCAGCGCCACCAAGTGGTCCTTCAATCATAATATCCAATGCTGAAACAATGCGCCCTGGTTTGCCATAATCGCTCTCCCAGGGTTGCTCAAACCCGGGAATCTTTAAGTTGGATACGGAGAAACCTGTCAATCCGGCTTTGGGTTTCGCCCCTTTGCCCGTCGCTCCCTCATCGCGAATTTCACCGCCGGAACCGGTTGCTGCCCCGGGATAAGGGGCTATCGCCGTTGGGTGATTATGGGTTTCCACCTTCATCAATATATGAATATCCTGCTCATTCGCCGCGTATTCTTTGGTCTCCGGATCGGGGTAGAATCGACCGGCCCGAGAACCTTCAATGACTGCAGAGTTATCGGAATAAGCGGAAAGCACACCCGCACCATTTAACTGGGTGGTGTTACGGATCATCGCGAACAGGGATTTTTCCTGAGCTTCACCGTCAATTGTCCAGTCAGCGTTAAATATCTTGTGCCGACAATGCTCCGAGTTGGCCTGTGCAAACATCATCAGTTCAACATCCGTGGGGTTACGCCCCATGGCGCTGAAATTTTCCACCAGGTAATCAATTTCATCCTCAGCCAACGCCAGACCTAATCGGATATTGGCTTCCGCCAAAGCCACACTGCCACCTTGCAGAATATCGATCCAGGTCACCGGTTTGGGTTCGGCATGCTGAAACAGGCATGCCGCTTCTTGCGCATCGAATAGTACCGTCTCAGTCATACGATCATGGATCAGTCCAGCAATGGCATTGCGCTCATCTGCCACTAAGGGTGCAGAAACCTGAAGATAATAAGCCACCCCACGTTCCAGGCGTTTTACCTGCGCAAGACCACAGTTATGGGCAATGTCGGTAGCCTTACTGGACCAGGGCGATATCGTGCCAAAACGGGGTAAAACCAGGAAAAATTCACCTTGTGCTAATTGGGCTTCAGTCTGGGGACCATAGGTCAACAGCTGGGCAAGAATGCTTTCCTGTTCTGCGTTAAGGGCTGATGAGAGTTCGGCAAAATGCAGATACTCCGCATAGAGATTCTCCACCGCCGGGGCAGCTATCCTGAGTTGATTGAGCAGCTTGTTAAGACGAAAATCGGAAAGAGCGGGAGCACCACGCAATTGAAGCATTTTAACTGAATTCTCTTGGCTATTTTTGGGGGACGAAAAGGAAGCGTTAATGATACTGAAAGCCGCCATTGACCGCCACTAATTAAGGCCCGGATCGGGAGATTTGTTGTGCTTATCTGCTATCGTCGGCCAACGACAGTCCGTCATCACTTTTCTGGCACCTAACCTCGAGTTCCGCACCGCGCCGCATCTGTAACACTGGCCGCTGAGCGGGTCTGTCAGATGTTAATCACCGAGTTCCAAATTGATTGGAGGCATTGCATCATTAACCGACGCTCGCTTCATAATGATAAATACCACGATAGTTTCCACCGAAAACCCAATGACCATCACCAACGGAGCCGTCCAACTGTTCAGCCAACCGAGCGTCAGGAACAGCCAGCAGCACAGCAACACCGTGGTTACTCTGAAGGCGCTACCCAAGGCAATACCCTGTGTTTTCTTATGTACCAGCAGTAATCCGTGAAAATAGTTTCTCACAGCTAATATCGGTGGCGTCAGCAGCACTACCATCAAGGTTTGTTTAACATGGATATACAGGAGGTCACTCAAACCTAACCAGCTTTTAAAGACAATCTGGTCCAATGGGGTAAAGATAACGCTTGCCATAACGAGCATGAAAGCGGTCGTTACCATGCCGATAAAAAACCGTTTTTCGCGCAGATTATCCAGCCCGAGCGACGGCAAAAGACTACGAAACTGATTTAACGCCATTTGCGAAATCATAAAAAAATCCAGCCCCACTCGAAGCGCTGCAATGGTGAAGAGGGCATCAGGCGTTCGACTCACAAAGGCGTAGATCAAGGGCCGCCCCAAACCAAAAGACATACCGGTAAAACTTACTGGCCAAAAATAACGAAATAAATCCAGATATTGCGGCTCAACAAATCCCGGTTCATCCACGGGAGTATAGAACCGATAATAGGCAAACACCGCGCAAACAGCCATCCCGACAGAGGCGCTCAGCTGCGCAGCAACTAACGTGGCGAAGGCAGGCCAGTCAGCATGATAACCATAGAGACAAACAATGACGCCTAGCCCTACCCCCAGAAATGCACAGACCGAAACCCAGCGGGTTTGGTCATTTTGCGTCAATAGTCCGGCAAAAAAATGAAATTGGGTTCTCAGCAAAATAGTCGGAAAAAGATAGGAGAGATAGCGGGAGACCTCCGTCAAGACAGCCCCTTCTATACCATAAACGGTGGAAACCCATTGTCGACCAAGTGCCGTCGTGCCGAGGAAGCAGGCGAATGCTGAAAATAATAACCCGGTACTCAGGCAGAAGCGCTTCACCCGCCGCCGAGCTTTACGGTTGCGGGCGTACACCATGACCATCTGTGGCATAAACGCCATGGCGACTTCAAGGAAATGGATAAAACTGATGGCGTAGGCAAAGACTGCCAGCTCACGCTCGGCATTGGGGTAGCGCGCCAGCACCGCATTGAAAATCTGTAATCCCAAAAGCAGAAAACAGGCGGTTAACGCCAACGGCCAATAAAAAGCCCAATAGCGTCTATACAAGTACATTTAACAACCTACCAAAGACATAACGCCCAGCTATCACAGGGGGGAAAGATGATCCGACAAGGGGCCTGGCTAGCGATAGTTCAGATGGAATACATGCTCTGTCGCATCCACGCCTCGCAAATCAAAATACTGACTTTCGAGGGGTTCGATGTAGCAACTTTCGCCAAATAATCGTTTCACCTCTTCAGCATCAATTGAAAAAGGAGGTCCCTCCGCAGCACCAGGAAGATACTCGAAGGTAATTAGCAGCGTTTGCGTCTGCGACGGTAGCAATTCACTCAGCAGTTTGACATAGGCCTCACGCATTTTGGTTGGTAATGCAATTAATGCGGCCCGATCATAAACAGCAGCGACACCGGCCAGTTCCGTTGCTGTGAGTGCGAAGAAGTCCCCTACCAAAAGTTCAATATTCCCGCTGGCATATCGCTTAAAGGCTCCCTGCTGATCGATAGTCGGCGTCACACCGGATTCCGCAAAAAACTCCTGTACTGCGGTTTCACTCAACTCAACACCCAAGACCCGATGCCCCTGTTGCGCTAACCAGATCATGTCCTTTGATTTACCACAAAGGGGAACCAACACTTTCGATCCGGAGGATAGCTCAAGTCGCCCCCAATAACCTTTAAGAAAACGATTGATTTCCGCCTGATGAAATCCAATTTCCTTTGTTGACCAACGTTGATGCCAAAAGTCCGCTTCCATCCATTCTCTCCTTATTTCTCATTCCATCTAAACAGAAAGGCCGCCACCCCGAGAAAAACCAGACTCATCGTCGCCAAAACCCATAGATGAGAGCTGATTGCACCAATGCCTGCGCCATTAATCATGATTTCTCGTGCGGCTTTCACCATGTGGGTCAGTGGCAGCAGATTGGAAACCGTTACGAGCCAGTCCGGAGCGTCATCCAATGAAAACCACACTTCCGACAATAGCATCATCGGAAAAGATAAAAAGTTGAGCAGCCCATTGGCAAGTTCTTCACTGGCGATACGACTGGCGACAATCAGCGCCAGAGAAATCATCGAAAAAATACCTAAAACCGCTACCAGAATGAGGGTTAAATAATTTCCCAGCATCAGGAAGTTTAAAAAATAATTACAGCCGGAATATACCAGTATCGCCACAATCAATAATACTGACAGCCTCGAAACCACCTGTGCCGTAAGAAAATGCAGCGGTGTAATCGGTGTCGCCTGCAAACGTTTGAGTACGCCATTTTTACGGTATCGCACGATAACAAAACCGATACCGAAAAGCGCACCAAACATGACGTTCATTCCCAACACCCCAGGGATTACCCAATCAACATAACGAATTTGGCGGCCACTCACCATCTCTCGTTCATAGGCAGCATCGCTGGCCTCTGACAGTAGCTTTTCCAGGACATGCCCTTTGGTTGAGGTTTCGTTAATCCAATAACGTGTTGGCTGATTCGCCGAAAACAACAGATCAATCTGATGATGCCGAATGCGATCCAGCGCCATCTCAAAATCCTGATACTCAACCGTACCGACAAATACCTCATCGATTAACGGGAAATGATGCGCAGCATGATTAGCGGGTTGGTAAACCCCTACCTTAAATATTTCCTGGCTATCCTTCGAAAAGGAAATACTGATAGCGGCAATCACACAAACGGGAAAGACTAAGGCCCAGATCATCGTGGTACGATCACGATAAAATTCCTTGGTGCGCGCTATCGCTAAAGCCCAAACTACCTGGACGAAATTTGATTGAATTCTACTCACGCAAACTGTGCCCCGTTAATTTCAAAAACAAGTCTTCCAGGGTAGGGTTGCGGACACGCAATGAATGCAGACGAATATCCTGCTGAATCAAATTTTGCAATGTGGCTTCCACCGATTTGCTTTGAATTTCGACATGGTCGTTAAGGTTCACCAAGGGCTCATTGAAACTGCCCGTTTTAGGATGAAAATCCTCTTTATCGATGCACACATAAAAATAATCAAAATGGCTTTTCATTAATTTTTTCGGTGGGCCTTCAGCAATGATTTTGCCGTGGTCGATGATGACCAGATAGTCACAGAGTATTTCCGCCTCATCCATATAGTGCGTGGTCAATACGACGTTCTTGCCCTTACTTTTAATACGCTCTACCAGCTTCCAGAGATTGCGTCGGGACTGAGGGTCAAGACCGGTGGTCGGTTCATCCAAAAATACAATTTCAGGGTCGTTGACTAACGATAAGGCAAACATTAGGCGCTGTTTTTGCCCACCCGATAATTTATCGGCCGGGGTATTGAGCAATGGCTCCAAATCACACAGATCAATCAATTTCTGCATCGGAATGGTTTTCGGATAAAGACTGTGAAACAGCTCTAAAATCTCACGAGAGGACAAACGCTCCATCACCGAAGTCGACTGAAACTGAATACCCGCCTCCAACGTAAAACTTTTATCCCGTGGTTTGCCGCGATAAAGAATTTCACCACTGGTCGGTTCGGTAATGCCCTCAATCATTTCGATCGTCGTGGTTTTTCCTGCGCCATTGGGACCTAACAAGCCAAAGCAGATGCCGGGCTCAATTTGAAAAGAAATACCGTCTACCGCAACCAGATTTTTGAAGGTTTTTCTCAGGTTGCGTACTTCTAATACTGGGGGCATTGATGAATAACTTAGTAATAGTTTGAATACGGGCCAAAATGTTTGCGCATTATGTCAATAAAACAACCAAAGAAAAACGCTTTCACTAAAATTCAATGATTTCCGATCAAAGCCCGAGTTTCTCAACCGCTTTGTCGGTCGTTTATGCAGAATCACTATACTGTGCGCCTTCCGCTTTGTTGACCCATAAAATGGCAGCCGCTAGGGATCGTTCAATGCGTGTTAACCGGCCCTAGAACAGCGCCAACTGCTCCGGGTTGTTTTGTTCCAATAAATCGACAAATCGCACACCCACGCCCAATAACCTCACCGGCAAACCGCCGCGTTCAAACGCTGTTATGATGAGTGTGCGATAATTCGCTTCTTCGGCTTCACTACTCAGACATTCAACGGTGGTCGACTGGAAATTATTGAACTTCATTTTCACATACTGTTTGGTGATCAGATAGTGGTCATCGACACGACGCAACCGTGATCGTAGTTTAATCAGCAGTTCCGGCAACTGTTTTAAACAGGCACCCAGGCCGGGTAAATCTTCGGAATAGGTATGTTCTACACTTAAGGATTTACGGCTTTGACTAGGTTCGACAGGCCGCTCATCGATACCCCGGCAAAGCGCGTAAAGGCTTGCACCAAATCGACCAAAACGTTCGGTGAGCTCAAAGGCCGAAAAGGCTTGCAAATCACTACAGGTTT
>JAIPFG010000027.1 GCA_021736745.1 Pseudomonadales bacterium | reverse complement strand
GCTGGCGTTAATGCGATGATAAAAATCATTGTCACTGCCGGAACCAGTGGGTTGGGCTATGCAATACCGGAGGTACAGACTCCATTAAGGCTGGTGATTCGATTTGCGTTACCTGATTATCCTCTTGAATATCAGACTAAAGGGATTGCCGTTTGTACCTGCGATTACCGTTTGGGATATCAGGCAGAGTTGGCCGAGCTGAAACACCTTAATCGACTGGATCAAGTTCTGGCGAGTACCGAATGGCGAGGCTCTGTGTTTAAGGAAGGAATCATGCTTGACCAGGAGGATAGGGTCATTGAAGGAACGAGAACTAACCTTTTTGCCATTGATCCTAAGGGTCGGTTATTGACCCCTCGACTAGACCGGTGTGGTGTTGCCGGTGTTATGCGTCGATTTCTTCTGGAGCAGGCTGCGGCTAAAGACATTGAAGTCATCGAAGAAGATTTTAATTGTTCGCAGTTTAAAGCTATGCCGGAAGTGTTTGTTTGTAACAGTGTCATCGGTATCTGGCCAATTCGGCAGTGGGATAAGCAAACTTATCCGGTTGGTAATGTAACGCGCCGATTGCAACACCTGGTTAACCAGCTCATAAACACCTGATGATGAAACCGGTCAGTAAATTTCTCAGGTACCTGCTTGTCCTTTTTTTGGCTATTGGTCTGGTGTCCAGTTATATACTTCATCGCTATCTAACAGGCACTTATTTTTCTGCCGAGACGCCCATTTTGGTACAAATCAAATCGGGCAGCCATTTTCGGGAGTTGGCCACTTCTTTGGCAGCCCAAGGTGTTATTACAAAACCCAAATGGTGGATACTTTATGCGGTCGTGACAGGGCAAGCCAGCAAAGTGAAAGCGGGTGAATACCAAGTAGAGCCGGGAGTTTCTCCACGCCAGTTGCTGAATCTTTTTACGAGCGGGAAAGTAAAAACCTATCAGGTCACACTGGTTGAAGGCTGGCGCTTTAATCAAGTGCTAGCGGCGTTATCTCAGCAGGAAAAATTAACACAACTGGTTTCAGGTCTCTCTGAGGAAGAAGTGATGAGGAGGCTGGGTAAGGCCGGGGAGCATCCAGAAGGACGATTTTTCCCCGATAGCTACCAGTATGTTGCCGGTAACACCGACATTGATATCCTTAAACGAGCTTATGTCCGGCTTGAACAAGTTTTAAATGAAGAGTGGATAAGTCGGGATAAGAATTTACCCTACCGAACATCCTATGAAGCATTGATTATGGCCTCTATTGTCGAAAAAGAGACGGCGGTTCCTGCAGAACGTAAAAAAATTGCTGGTGTATTTGTCCGGCGGTTAGAAAAAGGGATGCGATTACAGACTGACCCCACAGTAATCTATGGTTTGGGGGATGCCTATCAGGGTAACCTGCAGCGAAAACATCTTATCCAACAGTCGAGTTATAACACCTATTTGATTAAAGGGTTACCACCAACACCTATCGCCATGGTTGGACGTGCGGCAATTTATGCTGCCTTGCATCCTGCGGCGGGAGATAGCCTCTATTTTGTTGCGCGGGGTGATGGAAGTCATTTCTTTTCTGCTACACTGGATGAGCACCAAAAAGCGGTTCGCCGTTTTCAAATTAAGCAAAGACCGCAACAATACAAATCGACACCTGACTAGAAGTTGTACCGCCCTATGATAAAGAAAACCAGAGGCTTTTTTATTACCGTCGAAGGAATTGAAGGCGTTGGTAAAACCACTAATATAGAGTTTATTGATCGGTATTTAAGACGACATAATATTCAACTCAAGCTAACCCGCGAGCCCGGTGGTACTGAAATAGCTGAAAAAATAAGGAATCTACTGTTATCGCATCACAATGAATCGCTAAATGCGGATACCGAACTTTTATTGGTATTTGCGGCACGGGCACAACATCTTAACCAGTTGATCAAGCCGAGTTTAGCGCGGGGGGACTGGGTGCTTTGTGACCGTTTTACTGACGCCACCTATGCCTATCAAGGTGCAGGTAGAGGTTTATCTATGACACGAATTGCCCAGCTTGAACAATGGGTTCAGGAAGAACTAAGGCCTGATTTGACGCTGGTTTTGGATGTGCCGGTTGAATTAGGATTGTCACGCGTCAAGCAAAGAGGTGCACTGGACCGATTTGAAACTGAGCAAAATGCTTTTTTCGAACGGGTAAGAAAGAATTATCTTGATCGTGCAAAAAAGGCACCCGAGCGTATGAGCGTGATAGATGCGAGTAGGCCTTTGACTCAAGTTCAGGAAAGTATTGCCGTGATACTGGAGCATAAAATATCTGAATTTACCTCAAAGGTGTGAGTTATGACATCGCCAATGGGTGATCGGGAAATAATACCTTGGCTCGAAACTGCCTGGCGGGCTTTATTGCGGCAACAGAAGCAAGATAGCCTGCCACATGCGCTGTTGCTGACAGGCCCACAGGGCATCGGGAAGAAGCAATTTGCAGAGCAACTGGCCGCTTATCTCTTGTGCTCAACGATGTCCGCAGATCAAGCCTGTGGAAGCTGTAAAAGCTGCCATTTGCTGCGTGCTGGCTCTCATCCGGATTTATTACAGCTTTCCCCAGAGGAAACAGGTAAAGCGATTAAAGTTGATCAGGTGCGGGCGATCAACCAGTTTGTGGCGCAAACAGCGCAACTTAGCGGCTATAAAATTATTATGCTGGAACCAGCGGACGCCTTGAATATTAATGCGGCAAATGCGTTGTTAAAAAACCTGGAGGAGCCTGCGGGCCAGTGTTTATTTATACTGATAACCAATCAACCGAGTCAATTGGCGGCCACTATTCGTAGCCGCTGCCACCGCTTGACATTACCGGGGCCGACGGCAGAGCAGGCAAAATCTTGGCTAAATCAACATTTAGCTGATAGTGAGCCGCTTGATTTACTACTCAACCTTGCCAATGGCGCACCGCTGTTGGCCTTAGCCTATAGCAAGAATGATTTTTTACTGCACAGAGAAAACTTATTTAATGGTTTTATGGCCTTGCAGGAGCGCAAGGCCAGCCCACTTGAAGTTGCCCAACAATGGCAGAACCTGGATCTCCTGCTGATGTTGAATTGGCTCAATCAGTGCGTCAGTGACTTGATTATACTTCGTGTTGCCCAGGATGGGCGATTTTTATCAAATCCGGACTATCAGAATTTTTTATCCATTATGGCAGGGCAAGTTTGTTTGGATAAGCTATATTTATACAGGGATCGGCTCATTGAAGTTAAGCGGGGATTGCTCTCGGGCAACAACCCTAATAAAATCTTGCTGCTAGAGGATTTGTTGATCGGATGGTGTCGATGTATTTCACAATAGGAAGAAAAGGCAATTTCTATGGCTGATGGCGGCCCACGTAACGGCATATTGTCACTGACCATTAAAGATAAAGCGGTGCTCTATGCTGCCTATATGCCTTATGTTCGGCATGGAGGTTTGTTTATTCCGACCAATAAAAAGTACAAATTGGGTGCGGAGGTTTTTATGCTGCTGACACTAATGGATGAGCCCGAAAAGCTACCTGTGGCGGGTAAAGTCGTTTGGATAACCCCTAAGGGTGCACAAGGCAGCCGTGCTGCCGGAATAGGGGTTCAGTTTAATAATGAAGATGATACCGTACGACATAAGATTGAAACCTATTTAGCAGGTGCGCTGCAGTCGGATCGTCCAACCTACACGCTGTAACTTTCCAAATACACCTTCCTGGCATAACAGGTAATCGTGATGTTGGTAGATTCCCATTGCCATTTAGATCGACTAAATTTAAACACGTATGAGGGCGACCTGGCACAAGCTATTGCTGCTGCGCGTGAAGTCGGTGTGGAGCAAATTTTATGTGTCGCTATTGATTTAGCAACCATACCTAATGTGCTTGTTATCGCAGAGCAAAATCCCGGAGTCCATGCTTCCGTTGGCGTTCATCCCCTTGAGCAAGAGGATCAAGGGTTGCAGGTTGAGCAGCTTATTAGTTTGGCAAAGCACCCGAAAGTAGTAGCGATTGGTGAAACAGGGCTCGATTATTATTATGGCAAAGATTATATAGCTTTACAGAAACGAAACTTCCTAACACATATTCAGGCTGCGCGAAGTTGTAAAAAACCTCTCATCATTCATAGTCGCGATGCTAAAGAGGATACACTCAAATGTATTAGTGAACAGGCGGACTTGAGTGTAGGTGGGGTTATGCATTGCTTTACGGAAGATTGGGATATGGCCCAGCGAGCGTTGGATATGAATTTTTATATTTCACTTTCAGGTATTGTTACCTTTAAAAATGCCGTTCAGCTTCAAGAAGTGGCTAAGAAAATTCCTTTAGACAAATTATTAATTGAAACAGACGCCCCTTATTTAGCCCCGGTCCCCTTCCGGGGTAAACCTAACGAGCCTAAGTATTTGGTTCAGGTAGCTGAATATATTGCAAAATTAAGAGGTATCAGCATGGCAGAAATTGCCGCAGCAACAACTCTGAATTACCAGCGGCTTTTTAATATTGCCTAAAGCTTTATTCAGAGAGGCGTTCTTCCCCAAAAAATGCATTTGATCCATGCCAGGGTAGAAGTCTGTAAGCGCCATGATCACAACAATCAAAAAAGGGATATTTAATAATTTCAAAGTAGGGGGAGTAATCGAAATCTCTGGGTAAGTAGAGTTTTGGATTACGCTGATAAAATTTTAACTGATTATCTTCAGTACGTTTAACAAGGGGCAATATTGGGAACTGTATATTCTGGAATGCTTCGGCAATCATTGTAGAACATACTGTTTTCGTGGGTTGGCCGGAATTATGCTCAAACAAGGTTGAACGCCAACGACGCGGCCAAAGCGCCCAGGGGAAAATAAATCTCGCCAGATCCAGGATCTGCCTGAAATCGTATTCAAAGCCTAACCGTGAAACCGCGAAGCTAATAACTTGCTGGCTATCTTGAGTGGATAACCCTGTCGGACGACAGATGCGCAAATGTTCTTTTTCATAGTGAGAAAGGGGGCTAACAATAGTGCCGAACCCCAAAAGACTTTCAATCACCAATTGTTCGTTCGAATTTCCATCATAATAAATCGATAATTTGTTCAGTAGTTCCGGGTCTTGAATATCCTTTAACGTTCCAATATAAAGCGCCGCATGTGTCCATGAGCTTTGGGTAATCTGGCGAATTACCTCGCTGATCCGGGTGCGTCCTTCCACTAAAATAACATCACAGGGTTTGATTTCGTGGCGCATATGTTCGAAATCACTAAGCGGTATATCCGTCGTCACCTCCTCGCGGTGATTAAGCCAGGAGATAACGGGTTGAGTAAGATGACGGCTTATAAGGCCCATTGATATTGCCTTGAATTTTACATTAGTCGAGGATTGATCTTATCGGGTTGTTTAACGCTAAACAACTGTGTGGCTGAGCCTTCGAATTACATCAAACGCCACATCAAGCTTTTCTCTGGAGGTATAAAAATGAGGTGAAAATCGGATGCCTCCGCCACGGTAGGCACAGATGATATTCTCCCGCATTAATAACTGATGTAGCTGTTGGGCCTCCTGTGAAGTAGGTTTGAATGTTATTATTCCGGAGCGCCTTGGTGGTGATAAGTCGCTGATGATCTCGAACTCAGGAAGCTGTTGGAGCTGATCTATCAAATACGCAATATTCTCTTGTAATAAACGCTCAACCGTTAGCATGCCGACTTCTTCTAACAGAGATAGGCTGGCATTGAGTGCGTAGACACCTAACATGTTTGGGCTGCCGCACTCAAAACGTTGGGCATTATCGGCAGGTTCCCAGTCGAGACGGTCATAATCACCACGGTTTTTTATCATGTGCCAGCCAAATTGCTGGATACTGAGTAAGTTTCTGGCTTCAGGTGTCGCATAAAATAATGCAAGACCTTCTGGTCCAAGCATCCATTTATGGCCGTCGGCGACAACAAAATCAGCCTGAAATAATTGCGTATCAAATTGCTGTGCTCCGATACTTTGAATGGCGTCAATACAGAATAAAATGCCATTGTTTCTGCAGGCCTCCCCTAACTTAGTACAATCCATTCGCAGTCCCGTTGCGTATTGCACCGAACTAATTGACACTAGCCGAGTGCGGGCGTCCATTAAGCGAATAATAGTGTCTTCTGGCGAACTAGCCGTGTTTAACGGAGCGATTTTAACCTGAACGCCGAAGCGAGCAAGAGATTCCCAGACAATACGGTTGGAAGGAAATTCCTGGTCGCTGATGATGAGATTGTCTCCAGCCTTCCAGTTTATGCCATAGGCAATCACCGACAGCGCTTCGGAGGTGTTTTTTAACAGGGCTATGTCCTTTACACTAGGGGCATTAATTAATCTGCGCAGGCGTTCCCGGAGTTCGTTCTCTATGGTTAACCAAGAAGGATAGTTTCGCGCTCCGTAGGTCACATTTTCTTCGGCAAACTGATTGACTGCCGTCAAAGTACGGCTTGGCCAGGGAGAGACGGCAGCATGATTCAGGTATATTAGCTCCGGGTGCTGGGGAAATTCTTTTTGCCAATGCATCGATAATCCAAGCCTTTTGGTAATGAGTAAATGAAAATCTGTTATTATCAACTATAGTTTTAGTGCCACTTGCTTGAGTCGCTTCCTTCATTTTAGCGCTCATTCAAGTTAACAAAAATAGACTAGAGTGAAAACTCCTAGCCTGTTTAAAATATGGAATGAATCATCAGCCTGTCTCTTGAACCGGACGGCCGAGGTCGTCGTAAAGGAGTCTTCTAAAATGAGCCATCTTCGAACTTCAATTAGCTATTTTTTTCGTCACCAATTACTGCTGCCAGGATTACTTGGACTGTCTCTAGGGGTTTCGGCGGATTATTTGTCAGATGCCCAAAGCTATTATGAGAAAAAGGAGTACCAGTCCGCCATTATTCAGCTGAAAAATGCTTTACAGGAAAATGGAAAAGATCTGCAGGCAAGGCTTTTATTGGGCAAAGTATATCTGGCGAATGGGAATTTTATTGATGCGGAGAAAGAATTTAAGGTTGCTCTTTCTTTGGGTGAAAACCAAGAGAAAACACAAATTCTCCTAGCTAAAACCCTGCTGAATCAGGGTAGGTTAGATGACGCTTTATCGACGCTAGAAAAGAAGAAGTTTAGCCTTGCGGAAGATAGTGGAGAGGCGTTGGCGATACTGGGTCATATATACCTTGCGAAAAACAATATTGAAGACGCCAGACTTTCTTTTGAGAAAGCACTTGAACTAGGCGATCAGAACTATGCGCTAGTAGGCCAAGCCAGACTGGCACTTTTAGAAGGAAAAATTGACGAGGGTTTGGCCAAGATAAACCAGGTATTGGCTAAAGATCCAAATTATATTGAAGCCTTATTTACTAAAGGGCAGGTCTTAGGGGTACAGAATAAATTTGATGAGGCAGTGACAGCCTTTAGCAAAATTATCAAGCTGGATCAGCACCATATGGGTGCACGAGTAGCCCGTGCTGAAGCTTATATCCAATTAAAGCAATTGGATATGGCTCGTCTAGATGTTCAAGATGTATTGCGACAAAATGATATGCAGCCGCACGCAAATTTTCTTATGTCTAGACTTCAGCTAGATGCTAAGGAATATCCCGAAGCACAGTCCTCTGCAGAAAAGGTATTGCGGATGATACCTGCCCACCAGATGAGTTTTTTTGTATTGGGGGCGGCGCATTATGCTCAGAATAACTTTGAACAAGCAAAAATATATCTTGAAAAATTTGTTACACAACAGCCAGATAATATAACGGCTGCGCGAGTTTTAGGGGCCACCTACTTGAAGTTAAATGATCCTTCAAGTGCCGTTGATATTTTAGAGTCGGTGGATCAAAGTCAAGAACATCAGGATGCACAGTTACTCAATATCCTTGGACGGTCCTATATGAAAATGGGAGAGTTTGAAAAGGGAACCGAAGTCCTTAATCGTGCCTTGCAAATAGACCCTAATGTTTCCGGCGCACAGACACAACTGGCACTAGCCAATTTAGCTTCAGATAAAACTGATGAAGCGATTGCACAATTGGAAGAGCTCAATGGCAAGGCTGCTCCCGATGAGATGACCAGCATTATGCTTATTTTGGCCTATATTAAGCAGGGTCTTTTCGATAAGGCTTTTGTTGCGATTGATAACGCGATAAAAAATTCACCAAAAAATAGTAATTTCTATAATTTAAGAGGCTTAGCCTATGAAGCACAAGGGGATAATTTAACGGCGAGAAAAGCCTACTTAAAGGCGGTAGAAACCAACGACAAGTTTATTCCGGCCTTACTTGCACTGGCTAAACTGGATTATCGGGAAAATAAAATTCAAGGGGCCGAAGCAAACTATAAGCAAGTTCTAACAATCAGCCCAAACCATATGCAGTCTCAAATCGCGTTAGCCCAATTGGCGCAGGTGGAAGGCGATGAAAATAAAATGATTGGATGGATAAAAAAAGCGAAAGAGACAAATCCGCAAGCACTGCAACCAGTTGAAATCTTAGTA
The DNA here is from genome assembly GCA_021736745.1 of Pseudomonadales bacterium. Classification (GTDB taxonomy): domain Bacteria; phylum Pseudomonadota; class Gammaproteobacteria; order Pseudomonadales; family IMCC2047; genus JAJFKB01. Next base: position 8,288 of record JAIPFG010000027.1, on the reverse strand, counting down.
AATTACTATCTTTCCAAAAACGAGCCCGATAAAGCCCTGAATGAGGCCCGAAAATTTCAGACTGAACATCCGGAAAATATTCAAATATCATCAACGCTTTCCCGGGTACATCTCGCAATGGGTGAGAATGACCAAGCAAAATATCATCTGCAAAAACTGATTGATGCAAATAAGCAAGATATTCCCCATCGTATGCAGATGGCTCAGATACTCATGACAGAGAATCAGAAAGAGGAAGCATTGGTGATCATGGATGAAATATTGCTGCTGAATGAACGATACTTACCCGCAATTTTGGCCAAAGCGCAATGGCTCATCGAGTCACAGAAGTTTACTGATGCAGAAAAAGAAATTGCCAAGGTTTCCGAGTGGTATGCAGGAACCCATTTAGGTAAACAGTTGACCGGCGACTTACTGATGGCCAAAGGCCAAATTGAACCGGCGATAGAAGTGTATGAACAAGCTTTCGCCCAAGCCAAAACAATTTACTTGATGAATGTGCTGTTTGATCACTACAGAACGGCTGGTCAATGGGAAACAGCCGCAAATAAATTACAGGCCTATATTGATGCTGTTCCTCAAGATGTAGGTAACCGTTTACGTTTAGCTTCTGTGTATCAAAAGCTCGAACAAAATCAAAAGGCAATAGACTTGTATGAACAATTAACAGTGGAGGCACCTGATAATCCGGTGGTGCTAAATAATTTGGCTTGGCTGTACTGGTTAAAACAGGATCGACGAAGTCTTACCTATGCAGAAAAAGCATCAGCTCTTGCACCTGACAAGCCTGAAATAGCGGACACCCTAGGCTGGATAATGCTACACATGGGAGATCAAGAAAAAGCATTAGGTATTATTAGAGAGGCGGCAACTAAGGCGCCAACACACCCTGAGATTCGTTACCATTTAGCGGTGGCGCTCCATAAAAATAATCAAATCGAACAGACCAGGAAAGAGTTAACCCGTTTGTTGAGGGATTATCCTGGGTTTTCTGAAGAGGATAACGCAAAGAAATTATTGCAAAAATTGGGGGCTGGTAATTGAAAGCTTTATAAAATTTACTGGCGGCGGAGTAGTTAACATTACCCGAAAGGCTATGTGTCAATGCGACTCAAGCATTGTTAGAGTCGATATGTTCCGGTTGGGTCTGGAGTGATTTACATTTCCATTATTCGCGATGATCGGTAAAGCCATTACCTTTCGCTATAACCCGTCGCCTTTTTTATCGATCAAAGGGGCAACGGGCTGAGTACTTCCAGCCGGACGATGACTAAAAAAACGCGCAATAGTCCGAAAAATGCCCTTAATGCCTGACCATATTTTAGGCAGTAACCAAATGAGCAGTATGAGAAATGTAGCGAGCAGCACTAAAAACACCCAGGGGTGTTGTATGGCCGCCCAAAGCCCCATAAAAACAGCCACATCTTCACCGAGCGATAGAAACCAATTACTAAATGGCTCTGGTGATGTGTTGACTAAAATTCTGCCTCCCGCCTTGGTGGCATGTGTTGCCGCGGCGAGTCCGCCTCCCACAATAGCAGCAGCCAATTCGATGGCAGGGCTGGCATCACCGATTACGGTTGCCGCCAACACAGCGCCAGCAGGGATACGAATAAAGCTATGAATACTATCCCAACCGGTATCGATACCGGGTATTTTGTCAGCAGTGAATTCAACCATGTACATTAGACCGGCAGCGGACATGACTAAAGGATCGGCTAAAATCTCAAGATTTGCCGGTAATGTCATATGCCCTGTATTCGCCATAATGCCCAGCATTAACAGGGTGGCATATAGATTAATGCCGCTGGCCCAGCCAACCCCCATGGTAATGGCAAGCAAAGCGATAATTTGATCCAGTTGTTCCATCTTTAGCAGTCCTATATGATGCGTATTCGTTATTAGCAGAGCATCCGGAATGTTACCCCGAGTTTACCTTAATTTTATGAGAACAGGTTGCTTAATTGCTTGTTTGATCCTTATTTCCAGTTGTGGTTCAAAGCCGGCGCTTATCCAAAATTTGGCCAAATCAGATATCAATATGGTTGGTGATAGCCATATTGAACAAACCAACCAATTGCTTAAGCAGTTGATTTATAAATTGTATAAACGTAACCCCAGAGAGTTGCAGAAAAATGGGGCGCATACAATTGCTGAACGAACAGAGCAAATTTTCTCGGACCCTGATAATTTACGTTTTGCCGAACTGAATAATAGAGAAAGTATCGATGCCATGTTGCTGAGTTTTGATGATAATTTTCGAGGAGACCGAGTGTTTGCCCTTGGCGTTGGGTTAAGGGGGATGTTTCATCGTGCTTATAACCAGAATGCCGAGCTTTTTTTGTTGGATCAGTTAGATGCACAGAAGTTATACAATTGCGCTAGAAATATTGAAATCGTTGCATGGCGGTTAGCACATCGCCGGGATGCCAATGGAGAGCTTTTTTTATTAACAAACAGTATGGATGACCCCATCAACCTTAGCTTTGAGCGCTTATTTGGAAAGCTGATTTCATTGCAGGATATGATGGCGAAGATTACTGCTGAGCGCACCGAACGCACGATCAATAAAATTGTGCACCGCATTGCCACGGCAGTGTTCTTACCGGTTGGTTAGTTGACTCGAATGCTATCGGATGATCTCAAGCAAAGGATTCAAGACGCCTACCGGCTCGTGTTGAAAAATAAAGGGTTTCGACCGAGAAGTGGTCAGCGCCAAATGATTGCCGAGATAGCAAAAACGCTTGGTGGGATTCAGGAAGATACCACTGGCGCTCGGCTGGGAGAGTCACATATATGTGTTATTGAGGCTGGAACGGGCACGGGCAAAACCCTCTCTTATTTACTTGCCGCCTTGCCTGTTGCAAAAGAAAAAGATAAAAAACTCGTGGTCTCAACGGCCACCGTGTTGCTCCAGGAACAATTGGTGCAGAAAGACCTCCCTGACTTATTTCAACATAGCGGTATAAGCTTTAGTTTTGCCATTGCCAAAGGGCGGGGCAGGTATTTGTGCCGATCAAAAATAGAAACCCTGTTAGATAATAGTGTCTCTCTGGGGCCGGAAATGACATTATTTGAGGATGAATTGGCTGCCAAGCTTGATAATGAAACGGCCACACTTTATCAACAGATGCTGGTATCGGTTGATGAAGGTCGTTGGGATGGTGATCGTGATAGTTGGCCTGACTCTTTGGCCAGCAGTCAATGGATACCGGTGACGACGGATCACCGGCAATGCACCAACCGGCAGTGCGCCTATTTCAAAGAATGCAGTTATTTTATCGCACGCAAGGCAATGGTTGATGCCGATGTCGTAGTTGCTAATCATGATTTAGTGCTTTCCGATTTGGCGCTCGGTGGTGGCGCCTTGTTACCAAGCCCTGCGGAAACGATCTATGTTTTTGACGAAGCACATCATTTGCCAGACAAAGCCTTGTCGCATTTTAACTACCAGGTTCGAATTAAAGCGAGTAAGCAATGGTTAGAGCAGGGGCCTAAGCTATTAGCCCAGCTGACGGGACAAATCGGCTATTTTGCAGAGATTGATGAACAGCTCAAACAGATGCCGGAGATGCAAAAAGCCATTGCAGAAAATTTGGTATTCGCCTTGGAAATTGTCAGCAGTATTACCGAAAACCTGGAAACGACTGATGATAGGCAATGGCGCTTTAAGCGGGGGGCGGTGCCTAACGACCTGCGGGTTATCGCAAAAAATCTGGCGTTGCAATACGCAAGGGTGAGCGCAGCATTGACCTCAGTGAGTGGTTCAATGTTGGAAAAAAGTAAGGATGACCTTGAAATCAAACCTATTGTGGATCGATATTTTCCAAGATTGGCGCTGATGTTGGGGCGCTGTCAAGCAGCTGGACTGCTGTGGCAGTCCTATGCTCAGGAGGAAGAAATGTCCACTTCCGCTAAGGCACCTACTGCTCGTTGGATCAAGCAAATCGACGGTGTGGGGCCCGTGGATTTTGAACTCTGGAGTAGTCCTATCATGGTCGCGGATCTTCTTTCAGAGATATTGTGGTCTGAGTGTTTTGGTGCCGTATTGACCTCGGCAACCTTGACGGCTGTTAACCAGTTCGAACGTACTAAAATGCGTATGGGATTACCAGAAGGGACACAGTATCAAGTTGTTTCAAGCCCCTTTAATTATCGGCAGAATGCTAGTTTCGAGGTGCCAAAAGGTGCTTCGGATCCAAGGGATAGCGAACACTTTACCCAAATGCTCATTGAACAACTGCAACTGCTAATAGAGCCACAACAGGCAACCTTGGTGATTTTTACAGCAAGACAGCAAATGCACCAAGTTTTTAATCAACTGGATGTTGACCTAAAACGACAGGTGATGATGCAAGATGACTATTCCAAACAAATGCTGGTTAAAAAGCATTGTGAGAGAGTGGACTCGGGCGAAGGCAGTGTTATTTTTGGTTTGGCAAGTCTTTCCGAAGGTATTGATTTACCAGGCAACTATCTTAACCACGTTATTATTGTCAAATTGCCCTTTACGGTACCCAGCGATCCCGTTGAAGCGGCATTGACTGAATGGTTAACCGATCAGGGACGTAATCCCTTCTGGGAAATTAGTGTGCCGGATGCCTCGATACGTTTGAAGCAGGCCTGTGGTCGTTTATTACGCTCTGAGGGAGATAAAGGAAAAATTACTCTGTTAGACAGGCGCATACTCACAAAAAGCTACGGTAAGGCCATGATGGATGCGCTGCCTGATTATCAGCGGGTGATAGGCTAGCTAGTGGCGATTTATATCTGGATAGGGTTAGATTTGTCGGCAATTAAAACTTTTTAAGGAAAGAAATTCCACGATTATTCAGCCCATAATAATGTGAGCCTCGATCTACCACTAATCCGACGCCCCATTTTTTTCCTATCTTGGCTTGACCGAAATAAATATTATCGTGGATTTCCCAACCGCGCACCCGCATTGTTTTGTCGGCTTTAAACCGGACAAGACCTAAAGGGTATTTTCCCTTGGAGCGGATTGATAGGTCGGTTTCGCTTCCATACGAAGACATGTAATCGTTGGACGCATAGTTGTCCAAAATTGGCGGCAGTTCAGGGGAGGGCGTTAGGTGTAAATTCAGGTTATATTTGATTTCTTCGCTCGCGTAGGAGCCAAGTGAGAAAAGTGATGTGCAAATGAGCAACATCGTAAACATCAAGGTCGTATACAGGTTTATTCTTGCTGACATATGATGCCTCTCATGTCCGAAGTCAGATTTTCCCGAACACGTATATACTTATATAATCCGTTCTTCTGCTAAAAACAACTCCGCTCTTAATAAGGTTTTGTTAGAAATCCTTTTAAGTATCTGAAATATAGAGCTATCCTATCTTTAGTTTAAATTCATATTATGGGAAAAGTTTTAGAAACTCTTATCTATTAAAAAGGCTAAAGCCAATATTCATGGGGATGGACGTGCATGAACCTAAAAGCGGAAGTTGATCGAAAAAGGCAATGCGCAAAGGCTGTTAATCCGCTAAACTCGGACTATTTTTTAAGGTCGTGAAACCGCGACACCCAACAAATTTCGTCAGGAATAGCGTTGAATAAAAAGTTAAAACAAGCTGAAAAAGAAAGACTAAAAGAAAGTCAGTTTTCAAATCATTTAGCTCATGGGCTAAAGGAAGGGGCATTAATCGGTTCAGTTGCCCTCTGCGCTTATCTGCTGTTAGCACTGTTTAGCTATAACCCTCAGGATCCCGGTTGGACCTATACCGGAGCAGCAGATGCACAAGTGCTCAATAATGCTGGGCGGATTGGCGCCTGGTTTGCGGATGTTCTACTGTCTACGCTAGGTTATATGGCTTACCTGTTTCCGCTTATGCTCGCTTATCGGGCATGGCTGATCTTTCGTGATAGAAGCCAGGATAAAGCATGGAATTGGCCGCTTTTTGGGTTGCATACACTGGGGTTTGTTTTTGTCATGCTGGCAGGTACCGGGCTCGCCACCTTTCATTTCAATGACTATGTATGGGAGTTGCGCGAGACATCCGGCGGGATACTCGGCCAGATTGTGCAAAACTTGTTTTTACAAGGTTTTAATGAGGTTGGCAGTACCTTACTTTTACTTTCGTTATTTCTTATAGGGTTAACAATCTTCACCGGTATTTCCTGGCTTAGAGTTATGGATGGCATCGGCTCACTGGTATTAAAAACCACTCATCAACTCATTAACTCCACACTTCGCATTCGCCAATATTTTCATGAAAAGAAGACGACACAAAAAGTACAGGAGGTGCGCAAACGTGCTTTTGAAGTGCATATCGAAAAAGAAACTAAGCGCGAGCCCCCCAAAATTACCGCATTGTTGCAAAAGCCTGAAACCAGTAAACGCGTGCAGGAAGAACGCCAGACCAACCTATTTGATGCCGAGATTACCGGCACATTACCTCCCTTATCATTGTTAGACAAGCCTGACCAAAGCAAACACAAGGGGTACTCAAAAGAAACGCTAGAGGCAATGTCGCGCTTGTTGGAAATAAAGTTAAAAGATTTTGGGGTTGATATTGAGGTGGTAGCGGTACAGCCAGGCCCGGTTATTACGCGCTTTGAAATACAGCCTGCTCCTGGGGTAAAAGTAAGTCGAATCAGTAACTTAGTGAAGGATTTGGCGCGCTCTTTGGCTGTGATCAGTGTCCGTGTGGTTGAAGTGATTCCCGGAAAATCTGTAGTAGGAATTGAAATACCTAATGAGGATCGCCAGATTGTGCGTTTGGGTGAAGTGTTATCCTCACCGCAGTATGATTCGCGCTCATCCCCTTTGACTTTGGCCTTGGGTCACGATACTGGCGGAGTTCCAGTCGTGGCAGATTTAGCAAAAATGCCCCATTTATTGGTAGCGGGAACGACCGGCTCAGGTAAGTCCGTGGGTGTGAATGCCATGCTATTGAGCCTGCTCTATAAGGCGACACCGGAGGATGTCAGGTTAATCATGATTGATCCCAAAATGCTGGAGTTATCCGTATATGATGGGATCCCCCATCTGTTGGCGCCGGTAATTACTGATATGAAGGAAGCCGCTAATGGGTTGCGCTGGTGTGTCGCGGAAATGGAACGCCGTTATCGCTTGATGGCGGCTCTTGGGGTACGTAATTTGAGTGGTTATAACCGTAAGGTGAAAGACGCGGAAAAAATGGGAACACCCATACCCGATCCTATCTGGAAACCGCAGGAAGATCTGCTGATCCAGGATCAAGAAAGGCCCAATCTGACGACGTTGCCTTATATCGTCGTGGTAATCGATGAGTTTGCCGACATGATGATGATTGTTGGGAAAAAAGTCGAGGAGTTGATAGCCCGCATTGCACAAAAGGCGCGTGCAGCCGGGATTCATCTGATTTTAGCGACGCAACGGCCATCAGTTGACGTGATTACTGGTTTGATTAAAGCGAATGTGCCGACTCGTATTGCTTTCCAGGTGTCCTCAAAGATAGATTCGCGCACAATACTTGATCAAGGCGGTGCTGAACAGTTGCTTGGGCATGGTGATATGCTCTATCTCCCTCCAGGCTCGGGTGTTCCAATCCGGGTGCACGGTGCTTTTGTTGCCGATGATGAGGTGCATAGAGTCGTGAAAGACCTCGTGAGGAGAGGAGAGCCGCAATATATTCATGAAGTCTTAGAGGGGCCGGCCGAGTCTGCCTTAATGCCCGGGTCCAGTAATGGTGATGATGCCGAACAAGATGACCTTTACGATGAAGCGGTACAGTTTGTAACCCAGTCACGACGAGCTTCGATTTCTGCGGTACAGCGCAAACTTAAAATAGGCTATAACCGTGCTGCTCGAATGATCGAGGCAATGGAAATAGCCGGAGTGGTTTCGGAAATGAGTTCCAACGGTAGTCGCGAAGTGTTAGCTCCCCCGCCAATTGAGGATTAGGCTGCTGTTCTCCATAAGATGGATATCTATTTTCAGAGCGAGAAATTTAGGATGATGATGAAATATATTACCGATACAAGTTGTTTGTTCTCATGAAAAATAGCGTATTTTTGAAAGGGTTGCTCAAGAGTATCTTGATTGTTTCATTGGTTTTTTCGTTACCTATTCAGGCTGCGAATGATGCGAGCGAACGACTGACAAATTTGCTAATGGCAATGCAGTCCTTTCAGGCAAACTTTAAACAAATCACACTCGATGGGCGTGGTGATACCCTGCAGGAAATGGTGGGTGAATTAGCGGTGCAAAGACCGGGGCTAGTGTATTGGAAAACCAACCCGCCATTAGAACAGCTCGTGGTTTCGGATGGTGATCGACTTTGGCTTT